>JBGSXH010000117.1:0-3267 GCA_041751515.1 Cyclobacteriaceae bacterium
AAAAGCTGTATTTCCTCAGTAAGATGGTCATGAAATGTCCTGGCATACAATTGTTGTCTGGGGTCATGGTCTTTTTTCGTCTTATAGATTGTAATACTGGTACTGTCCTCCATACGTTCTATGTGCACATATTCGTGTTTGTCACTGCTATGAATGCGCACTTCCCTACTCAGAAGTTCGTGATATGACCGAATTGCCTTTGGAAGCTCGTCGCGCCGCGATTTTAACTTAGCTACAATTTCATCTCCGGATATAGCATAGGCTTCCCGGGGCATTTCGCGCACAGATTGCGCTATGATGCTGTCCGTTAGCTGCTCCTGTATTTCCAAGGCTACACGCTGCCAATCCTTCCAGGATAAGCCATTGAGCAGTGTTCTGTCCAGGTTGGCAGCAGATCGGTTGAGCTTCTTCAAATCGGGTAAATCTTTTTCAAAAGAGATAAACTTACTAAAACCCCCTAATTTTGAGAACACAGCATGGACCAAACCGCCGTATTGCACAAATACCATGTCCCTGTCGCGAGGGACGGGTTGTAAAACCATGCCTTTATCCTCTTTGTCGAATTCAGCCCAGCGCCATTGCTTGGCATGCCGGTCCCAGTCCCCCAAGAGCATGTCGAACAGCCTTACTTTCAAAAGCATGCGTTGGTTCAGTTCATTATCATTGTCCTTTCTTAATCGTTTATAGAGCGTATTGGTGCTGACAACATTTTTTGAATGTCCGAATCTTTCGTAGGCAGAAAGGTCCTCATCTGGTCGAATTTCCATCATAATCAGCATATTGGCATGCGTATTCATGTACGGGCCAAGCAAAGGGGTTGAGGGTATATAGAATAAATTCGGGGCGGTATGGTGAATTCCTAAAGCAGCACCCATTTTCGGCAATGCCAAGGCGCCATAAGGATGCGCAGTAGCAATTTGGTCCTGGACGACATCCTCTACCAACGTTTCGTGCATAGGTTCCGGCAGAGCACCTTTAGGATTTTTATTTACCGATCGTAAATTGAACTGAATGCTGTCTGGATTCAGCACCCTCAGGGACATGGTTTGTTGTCCGCCTCCCCTTCGAATCGGTCTTAATCCGCCTTGCTCGGTTTTTAGGTCAAGGTAGGGTGCGGTAACGGGAGTTGTCCATACATCACGGTTTAAATTACCGAACAGCCATCGTTTCAGTTTGCCTGCTTTGTACTCAGGACCTGCAGCCAGTACAGCAAGACTATCGCTGTAGTCAGGAAGGCTGTCTGCAGCCATGGCCAAGTCATAAGCTTTTGGAGAAAGGGCATGTACCGGTCTCCGGATGGTAACTACCGGCTCAGCAGTCTCTTTATCAGGAACTAGAAATGTAAGCCAAACCTCTCCATTTTTATAATAATCCAATCTGGCAAGTCCTTCTGCCTGATGCACATATTCTGCCCCTTTGCCTGGACGAGCATAGGTCATTTTAGAACCAGATCCGCTAATGATATGTGGTAAATCATTATAATTGCTGTATTGCAGGTTATGCTCATGCCCGGCAGCAAAAATAATATTATCATATTTTTCGAAGATATTAAGTAGTTCCATCTTCAAGGCCTGGTAGCGCGGATTGGATAAATCCTGCCTGGAAACCCCATACATACGACCGAGCGGGTAAATGGACCCAATGATTGGTAGTGGCACATAGAGGTTGTCTCTTATAAGAGTAAGCGGAAAAATATGATCTGTCAGTGAAAAGTGGCCTCCATGAATGCCGTTGCTGTACAAAGGATGATGTTGTACAAAAAGTATGTGTTTGTCCTGATTGCGGATGAGGGCATCTTCAATGCTTAGGATAAGGTCATAATCGCTGTTGACAATGCAGCCCTCATCAGCACCATACGGTTTCTCGTAAGGGTGCAGCCACCATTCCGAATCTACGATCAGTAGTAGCAAGTTGTCGTCCAGCAATACTTCTACAGGTCCGGGGCAGCCATTTTTAGGAAAAAATGTACTGAGGTCATTCAGGTAGTTTTCTACATACTTTTGTTGCCTTACCACAGCCTCCCAGCCACCGCGGGAGGCTTCATTCCAGTCATGGTTGCCGGGGATGAAAATTTTTCTACCCCGAAAGCTTTTCACTACATCCAATTGTGCATTGAGTTTCCTTTCCATCTCCCCGCGATCCTCGGCTGATTCGTCAGGTAGACCCCTATAGTAAATGTTGTCGCCCAGAAATATAACGGAGGTTTGCTCTGGGATTATTCGTGGAGATGATTTCGCGTCGTGGCTTTCCTGCAGCATTATATCCAGCATTTTTAAACTAGGCTGCATTGGGTCTTCATTCGGCTCACCTGCATCGCCAATAAGTAAGGAGGTATGGATTATGGTGCTATCGGCCGGTGGAGCATCATTTTGTAGATTCCTGAGCGATTTTGCGATATAAGGTTTTTGCGTATTGCAGGAAACCGCAAGTACAGCAATGGTGATGAATAAGAAATTACGCATTGATTGGGGAAAATGCATTTAACATATTGACATAATTACTGTTGTAAATGCATCCCATGTTAAAATGTTTTTTTTATGGAGCAAACGCCTAATTTTTCTGTTTTTTATGAGTGAGATCGTTACCCTTTCGGAAGCTTTTGTTTTTGATTTGTTAAAAGAGAAACTATCTGCGGCACATGTATTCCATAACTTCAATCATACGCAGGAAGTGAGGGAATGCTGCGAGCGCATTGGAAAAGAGGAAGCTTTACCGGACGAATCAATTGAAAATCTTGTTTTAGCTGCTATATTTCATGATACCGGCTATACAAATGCCTATGATGAACATGAAAAGGAAAGTGTTAAAATTGCCAGGGCTTTTTTGTCTTCCCAGCAGTTTCCCACAGCAAGAATTGAACAAATTTGTGCATTGATAAGCAGCACCCAACCTGATGTCGTTCCAGCCAATAAATTGGAAGAAATTATTCATGATGCAGACCTTGCTCATATTGGCAAGGAATCGTTTTTCGAAAAAGCGGAACTGTTAAGGCTGGAATGGGAAACCTTTTTGGGTGATTACTATAATCCTGTCGAGTGGGAAGCACTGCAGTTAAATTTTCTTACTAAAACAAATTTTCTTACCGCCTATGGACTCAAAACCTTTGGCGCCCAAAGGGATGCCAATATTCTTGAGCAGCAGAAAAAGTTAAAGAAGGTAGAGAGCAAAATAATTAAGCAGAAGGAAAAAGCTAAAAAGCCTGGACGAGGGATTGAAACCATGTACAGGGCAACCTACCGGAACCATATCAACCTCAGCTCTATTGCG
>JBGSXH010000118.1:0-1891 GCA_041751515.1 Cyclobacteriaceae bacterium
TAACCTCAAGGAACACCATAAATGAGTTTCAATGGACTACTTCTTTCAATATCAGTTACAATTTTAATCAGTGGAAAGATAGGGCTGGTTTTTATCCCGAGGGACAACAGATAGCAGTTGAAAATGGTCCTTTAAGTGGAATTTACGGCTACAGGGTTCTTGGGCTTTTCCAAAACCAAAATGAAATCAATACAAGTCCGAACCAATCTGCTGTAGCCATTGCCTCTCCCGGTTCATTCAAATATGCCGATACTAATAATGATGGAGCAATCACGCCTGAAGATAGGGTATTACTTGGTCAATATGACCCCACTTATACTTTCGGGGTAAATAACACCCTCGTGTACAAAGGTATTGATCTCAATTTTTTCTTTCAGGGATCGCTCGGTAAGAAGAAAATGAATTTCACAAGAGCTTATTTAGAAGATGTTGATGACCTGGTAGAGGGATTCAATAAATCAAGAGCAGTACTGAATCGATGGACACCTGATAATCCAACTGGCACTGTGCCAGGTGCTGACAATATTTTGGGTGGTTTTGCAGATAACAGTTGGTATATAGAAGACGCTTCATTTGTGCGATTGAGAAATTTGACACTAGGTTACAATTTCAAGACCAGTAAGAAAATATCGAATTTGAGAACGTATGTAGATGCGCAAAACCTAATCACTATTACCCCATTTAAAGGTAACGATCCGGAGACTGATGAGTTTGTGCAATATCCAAATGCAAAAACATACACCTTAGGAGTAAGTGCAACTTTTTAAAAATTTTGAATATGAAAATCAAAATGAAATCATTCGGCATAGTTTTCTCTGCAGTAATTCTCTTGATGACTGCCTTTACATGGGGCTGTCAGAATTTACTAGAAGAAGATGTTTTCGTCGATATTGCTTCGAACAACTTCTTTCAAAACGATGAAAATGCCATCACAGCTGTAAATGCCATTTACGCCAAAATGCGAGCTGACGGCACAGTGACGGGGCAATCAGGTCAGCAAGAAGGCTGGGGAGGTTTTGGGTATGGAGAAGCGACTATTTTTAATTATCAGCAAGTTCAAACAGATGAACTCTTTGTTCAATGGGCTAATTTCAATGTGTTTAGCGATTTCACGATTACACCCTCCAGTTATGGTAATTTTGGTTCACTGTTTGGTGACTTATTCGAAGGCATTTTTATTGCCAATAATGTGTTAGCAAATATTGAGGGTAATCAAAAATTAAGTCAGCAAATTCGCAATCGTGTTACAGGAGAAGCACTATTTGGTCGAGCTTTATTTTACAGTTCTGCACTGAGTATATATGGAAATATACCAAAAATAACAGCACCTCAAAGTGATCCATTGAATCTTCCGTTTCAAGCCCCTCCATCTCAAATAGCTGAACTCATTATCGACGATTTAACACGCGCCGCCAGTCTGCTCCCCGAGAGTTATCCTTCATCTGATTATGGCAGGTTTACCAGAGGGGCTGCTTTAGCACAATTGGCGAGGTTTCAACTTAATCAGAAAAACTGGAATGCAGCGATTGATGCTGCTCGTGAAGTGATGGCTTTGGGTTATAGTTTATCTTCAGGATATAGCGATATTTTCAGTGTTAATAATAGCGGCAATCCTGAAATTATTCTTGTGTTACCGAGCATCGCCCAGCCCGGTGTAGGTAATACCATGGTGGCACACACAGCACAATCAGATTACATCATTGGAAGTTGGGGTGGACATCAGGCGAGGAATTCTTTCTATGACTCTTTCGACCCTAATGACATTCGCAGGTCTTTCTTGATCAAAGACTATACAACAGGCAGTGGCGCACCTAGAACTGTAACCACGGGTGCCATGATCATTAAGTATGAACCTGACCCTAACAGAGTCGGCCCTTGGAATGGAAATGAT
>JBGSXH010000119.1:0-4112 GCA_041751515.1 Cyclobacteriaceae bacterium
CAGGCAATGCCTATGTACACACCGCTTTCAGCCCCGAACAGCTCTATGCCCATGAAAGTACAGGCGATGGGCGTATTGGTAGCGCCTGAAAATACGCCTACAAACCCCATGGCTGCCAGCAACACCATCGGCAAAGGCAAAACACCGGAAAGCGCATTGCCCAGGGTGGCACCCACATAAAACAGCGGGGTCACTTCTCCCCCTTTGAAACCTGCTCCCAAAGTAAGTGAAGTAAAGGCGATTTTTACCAGCGAATCGTACCAGGGTAACTCCTGCTGGAAGGCAGCCTCAATCGTTGGAATGCCCAGTCCGATGTATTTGGTAGTGCCAATGGCAAAGACAGCCACTGCCACAATAAGTCCGCCTACGACTGGTCTGAGGGGAGGATAAGGTATTTTACCAAACAAAGCAGACCAGAAGTGGCAGGCCTGCGCGAAGAAGCGACCAGCCAGGCCAAAGAGAATCCCTGCCGGAATGATGTACAAAATGTTAATCAGCTCCAGGTCCGGAATAATGGTCACCTCATAAATGGTATGGTCTACCTGCCAGAAATGACAGGCCCAGTCGGCGATGTACGCAGTGATAAAGCTGGGTAAAATTGCCTCATAGCGCATGCGGCCTATGATCATCACTTCCAGCGCAAAAACAGCGCCGGCCAGCGGCGTGCCGAAAACGGAGGCGAAACCGGCACTAATACCGATAATAATCAGAATTTTTCTGTCCTCCTTTTTCAATCGGAACAGCTTGCTGAACTGGTCTGAAATGGCGCCTCCCATTTGCACTGCCGTGCCCTCACGCCCGGCCGACCCTCCAAACAGGTGGGTGGCCACCGTGCCAAAAAGCACCAATGGTGCCATACGCAAGGGGATCACCTGCTGTGGTTTATAAAATTCCTCCATCAACTGGTTATTTCCCTTCACCACGCTTTGGCCATATTTATAATAAAGCCAGCCAATGACAAAACCGCCAACGGGCAGTAACCAAATGATTTGCTGATTGGCTTCCCGAAAGTCGGTTGCCCACTTTAAAGCGATGAGAAAAAATGCGGAAGCGGAACCTGCCAACAGCCCTACGAGCAAAGATATGCCCAGCCATTTCAGCAGATACCAGAAATTCGGAAGATGTTCAAAAAGGGGAAAGCCCCGATAAGGCGTAACTTTTTTGTTCCTGTTCAACATTTAAAGTATGTTATTCAAGTTTCAGCAGGAGTCATCAGCCGTGTTGAACAGGCGGTTGCAGGTGGTACCCCATCACCTTTTAATTCTGTAAAGATACTTATTAGCCTTAAAGCTGCAATATTTTTCTGCAATTGCATATCCGCTTGCTACCGGCCGTCGCAGTGTATCATAGTTTTATACACCTGTCTTTTCATAGTGCATTGATCTCTTTAGAAAGGCCAAGCAAATCCTGCTGCATCAAATCTATCTGGGCTTCTAATTGGTCGAGCATATCGGCCCTATTTTTAAGCATTTCAGCAGAATACAAACCGCCCTCCATGAACAAAACATTATCATCCCCTTCATCCAGATTGTATATCTGCCAGCGATCCAGCAAAAGTTGCCGGAGGGACTTACCATTCCTGGAGGCATTCTCATGATTAATATAATACCAAATGGCTGGAGGGATGAATGTTGTTTTTGCCCCACCTTCTTTTACCTCTGCCAAGATGTTGTCTCGATGCTCGATGGCCACTTTTTTATTTGCCTTTAAAATGCTCAATCCAAGCCATACTTCAGTGAGGCCGCCGGTGATCCCAACCAGTTCTATTAGCAAATCACCACCCTGAAGAAACAATATGCCGCCAGTGAGCACAGAGATTGCTGCCCCAGTCACTATTGCGGCTACTGTAAAGTTTCTCTCCTTTTTGCGTATTTCCTTTTCCAGGAAACTCGCCAACTGTTCACTTTTTTCTTCTTCACAATCTATCGAAGCTGTAATGGAAGAAATTTCCAGGCTAGCCTGATTGATCTTATCACTTAATCGCTGTCTTGCAAGCACATATTTCAAAGTATCCATCGTTTCCGATTGAGATAAATTAATGATATGCTCGAGCTCATCAATGGCACCAATAGCATTGGCTGCGGTAATTGACTTGAGGGAGAAGTGAATGTCGAGTGCTTCAGAATAAGATTGTTCACTTAGTGGAACAGGGTAATCCGCCTCTTCAAAGTTTTGGGCCTCCAGGCATTCCGCCTGAAAAGGAAATTCTAAATCGACAACCTTAGCAGATGGACTGCAGGCCAAGAGCCCTAGACATAACATGAGAATTACTAATTTCTCAGAATGAAGTGTACATAGCATGTTCAACAAGATTTTGCTTTAACCAGGAGTCATCAGCCATGTTGAACAGGCAGTTCCAGGTGGCACCCCATCACCTATCTGACAAATATAGCAGATAGAAAGCTTTTGTCAAGCTGGATCAATTGAATACAATGAATCGTCATGCTTGCTCAGCGTAGTTTTTCCGCTTAAAAAAACATAGGAGGCTTGCTTGAGCACTCAATACTCATTTCTTATTGGAAAAAGCCGCCTGTTGATGCTTAAAAAGCAACAGCGGTGAATGGCTACAAATCTTTAAAAAGCATCTCCAAATCCAATGCAAAACCCGCAATGCATTCCGAATGCACTATATCTCCTACTGTCAATAATTTGGAAGGTTTGTATTGACCATCAACTAATGTGTATACCAACAAGGTCTGTTCATCTGGATGAATGACCCAGTATTCCAAAACACCGCTTTCTTCGTATACCTCATATTTATTTTGAAGATCCTTTTCGGTTATTGCCGGGAGAAAGAATTTCTACCACCAGGTCAGGGGCACCAATGCAACCGGCATCATCTAATTTGGCAGCGTCACAGATGACAGAAATGTCCGGCTGCACCACAGTAAATATGTCTTCATTCTTTTTTGACTGTACCGGCAAGCGAACGTCAAAAGGAGCAGCATATACTTTACAGCGCTGCCCTTCTAGTAAAACATGCAATTGTGAAAATACTTTCCCGCATATTTCCTGATGTTTTCGTCTTGGTGCGGCGGCAGCTTTAAACACCTTTCCCTTTATTAACTCTACCATTTCATCAATCTCCCAGGTCAGGTAATCTGCATAGGAATATCTGCCATATTCGGTGAATGGTTCATCGGCCTGAACCTGCTTTTTTTCCGGATGCTGTTTTGAGATGGTCATGATTTATAGAGTAGTTATCCAACAAAAACCTTATTTACTTATACTGATAACTGATGCTATGGTTTACTCATGCCGGATGAATTTTATCCTTTATGCAGGTAATATCAAAAATATGGCTTTTATATCCTGAACGAAAGCCCTAAAAAGTAACGGTCATAAGCAAAGCGGTTGAGGCCAATATTCACCCCCGTATCCAATACGACATTGGGAGATATATTATACATAATGCCACCATTTGCTGTAAAAAAGCCTTCATTATCAGGATCGATATATGCGGCTTCGACAAAAAAATCCACGGGCCCTATCACGGGGCCACTGACGACAGCTGCATAAATAGACTCGACATAAAAGGCTTCAGGCCGCTCATCCTGCCGTAGCCACTCCAGCTGGTATTGCAAACCCAACTCCCAGTCTTCGGCAAACTCCCAGATAAAGGGAAAGATGAGACCATATTCATAAAGGCCATTGGACACTGGTGAATTGACAGGCATCTTCAATAGCGTCATCACCGCCAGGCCTACGTTTTTATCATTTCCAAAAATATTTTGTTTCCAGATAAAAGTAACATCACCCAGCCCTTGTCTGGCAGGTCGCTCGCCGGTGGCGTCTTCAAAAATATAACTGGCAAAAGCAATCTCAAAATCAGCACGATTGGTAATGCCCATTTTATAAATACCATTATTAATCAACAAGTTGTTGTCTTCTTCTGCCCTTCGGCCTACGCGCTGCCTGTTAATCAAATCCCCCTCATACTGAAAGTGTCCTGCATCAACAGTAAATGCTGCCTCCACGACGTCTGGCCGGTCGGTATACATGTCCCGCATTAAAGCCCTGGGCGTTGGATTGAAAATACTATAGATGGATTTATCAGGAATGGTGTCCTGGGCAATTATCTGAAATTGTATAAGAAATAATGCGAACAGAAA
>JBGSXH010000120.1:0-2909 GCA_041751515.1 Cyclobacteriaceae bacterium
TGCAAGGCGATCCGGCCTACAGGGTATTTGGTGCTGAAAAGCCAGATTATGCCGTTGACGAAAGTAGCTTCTCTGTACAATCCTTCGATGGGGGCCCGGTGACTGCGCTTTCAGATTCTTTTAGTATTAATATTATTGCTAAAAATTTCGGTCGTACCTCTACCAGACCTCTCAGTGTAGGCGTTACGCGTACTTTTAGTGATGGAAGAAGGGTTGAGTACGATACTGTCAATTTTGAATCCGTAAAATTTCAGGATACGCTACGGTACACCATCCGGTCGCGGGATCCTAATAGCTTTGGGCTTAATAGGTTTGAGGTTACTTTAGATGATGGTAATTATATTGAAGAATTAAATGAAACCAATAATACAGCCTCATTTTCTTATTTTATTCCAATCAGTGGTGTAACTAATCTGTATCCTTTAAATTTCGCGGTGACAGATCAACGTACCATCAATTTTAAAGCGCAGGCAACAGATATTCTCAGTGAGCAGAGAACATTTGTGCTTGAAGTCGATACTTCACCAAATTTCAACAGTATCAATAGGAAAGTCTATAATACTAATGCAGAAGTATTGGCCAGTTGGAACGTAGCATTGCCAGGTAGTGCTTCTGATACTACGACCTTCTACTGGCGGACAAAATTTGCTAGTCAGGGCAATGATGAGGATACTACCTGGTCGCGGAGTTCTTTCACTTATATCCCCAATAGTACAAAGGGCTGGATGCAAAGAACTTTTGCTCAAAAGGCCAGCAGTCGATTTCAGGGAATTGTACCTAACACAGCTGATGAAAAGTTCGCATTTCAGGAACGCACTACGGATTTGATGGTAAGAACGTATGGCGCCAACCATCCGGAGCTCACTAACCAGGATGTGGAAATTTTTATAGAAGGAGTGCCCTATATTTTTACTGAGTGGCTTTGCGGCAATAACCTGATGGCAGCAGTAGCTTTTGACAAAACCTCCACGAATCCCTATAATGTATTGAATGTAGGCTCCTGTGGTCGATGGCCGCAGGTAATCAATAGCTTCACAAAAAATAATATTGAGAACAATAACCGCCTTACTGCTTATATTGAACAGGTAAAAATCGGGGACAAGGTTGTGCTGTTTTCACTTGGTAATGTCACCTACGAAAGCTGGCCGCAATCATTGAAAGATAAATTGATGGAAATTGGCCTTAATGCTGATGATATGGAGAAAGTCAGCAATGGTGAGCCGCTCATTATTTTTGGTCAAAAAGGGGCAGCACCTGGTTCAGCGACGATGATTACTGCCGATGCCGGTCGGGCCGAAGCCTTGAATGAACAGGAGATTATCCTTGAAACGAAAGTAAGTGGCAGATTGAGTGAAGGAACCGTAGTTTCCCCATCTATTGGACCTGCCAGCAGATGGGGAGCGCTGAATATAAACCTTAGTAACTATAGCCAGGAGGAGCTTTTGAATACTTTTGTGCAGGTGTATGGGCAATCCCTCGATGGTGAGGAAACTTTGTTGCTGGACCAACAGAGAAATCAAGCCGTAGACCTGTCCGGTATAAGTGCGCAACAATATCCGTATCTTAAGCTACGGCTATATTCAAAGAACGTACAGGAACTGGTGCCTGCACAGTTACGATTTTGGCATATCACTTATGATCCTGTCCCGGAAGGTATTCTGCTCTTTGCAGGTGATAAGAATGCTGTGAAAGAACCTATGATGGTGCAGGAAGGTGCCACACTCATGGTGCCGTTTATATTTCTGAACATTTCTGATATGGCATTTCAGGATTCCTTAACAGTGGAGCACAATATTTTTAATCAACCTAGAAGGGAAGCAACCTCGAGCGCAATGCGCATAGCGGCACCTCTCCCTGAAGATACCACTCATTTCGAGTTAAATTTTGCAACGAGAAATAAAGCTGGTATGAATAATCTCAATGTATTTGTAAATCCCAGACTGCAAGCTGAGCAGCATTACAACAATAACATAACCGAGCTTACCAACTACGTGGATGTACAACGAGATAAAAAGAATCCAATCATCGATGTAGCATTTGATGGAAGATATATTATGGATGGGGATATCGTATCACCGTCCGCTGTAATTAACGTACGGGTGAAAGATGAAAATCCCTTTTTACTCATTCAGGATACTACCCAGACACAAATTTTTATGAAAAAGCCCTGTGAAGGTTGTGGATTTAATCGCATCTACTATAGTGACCCCAATATAAGCTGGACGCCGGCTACAGATGAAGGCAAGAGCTTTGAGGTGGAGTTCAAGCCCGAGCGACTTACGGATGGTATCTACAGCCTACGGGTGCAGGCAGCTGATGCCAGTGGCAATCAGGCAGGAACAAAGCCTTTTATAATCAATTTTGAAGTAGTTAACGAAAGTAAGGTTACTCACTTTTATCCCTATCCAAATCCTTTTTCGACCAAGACGCAATTTGTCTTTACCTTAACCGGTGCTGAGATTCCGGATGAAATTAAGATTCAAATCATGACCGTGACTGGCAAAATCGTTAGAGAAATAACTCAGGACGAATTGGGGCCGATTCAGATTGGACACAATATTTCATATTACGCCTGGGATGGACGCGATGAGTTTGGTGATCAGCTAGCGAATGGCGTTTATTTATACCGGGTGATAGTACGTATAGATGGCCTTCAAATGGACAGAAGGAGTACTTCTGCTGATCAGGCATTCAAAAAAGAATTTGGAAAAATATATCTTTTGAGGTAATCAACAGATAAAAACGACCCTATTTAGGATCGTTTTTATGTTGTTCTTCAGGATCCGTTGTCATCTGCCCGGCATCTTCCATACGCTCCTGCTTCACTGACTTCAGCTTATCTCCTGATCCTTCTACATTTTCACTGCCACGAGAACGCTTCTCTCTGAACTTCCTTAAAGTAAAAAAAA
>JBGSXH010000121.1:0-2498 GCA_041751515.1 Cyclobacteriaceae bacterium
TTTGCGTTGGTGTTGAGTCTTTTTGCCCTGCCTTTGGGTGCTATGCTGGGACTGGAAAAGTTAATTGCATTTCCTGATAAAACACAAAGAAAAAAATATCTGATTGCTTTTGCCATCACAGGTGGTTTCGCATTGCTGGCAGCAATATTGGCTGGAATGGGTAGCTATCGTGGTGCTGTAGATGCGCAACTGGCCAACGTACCCGATTGGTTTTTAGATGCCATAAGAGATGACCGGGCCAGCTTACTGAGAGCCGATGCATTCAGAACATTTATTTTTACACTACTGGCCGCAGCATTGCTGTGGCTTTTTACGCAGAAAAAGTTAAAAGTTTGGGTACTTGCCACAGGCATTACAGTTCTCATACTAGTTGACACTTTCCCGATTGCCAAACGTTATTTGAACAACGATAATTTTCAGCGCAATCCGGAAAGGACCTTTTTCGCAGAAACTGAGGCAGATGCCTTTATCAAAGCAGATGCGCCAAATCACTACCGGGTATTTAACCTGCAAAATCCATGGAACGAAGCAAAAACTGCCTACCATCATGCCTCTATTGGAGGGTATCACGGCGCCAAAATGAGTAGATATCAGGACCTGATCAGCAATTGTTTGTCTGAAGAAACCGAGCGGCTTATTGACGGACTACAGCAAGGCAGTGCAGATTTCGGCAACCTTACGGCACTGAATATGTTGAATACCCGCTATATTAAATTTGGCGATCAAAAGGAACAGGTCATAGAAAACCCGGCGGCGCTGGGCAGCGCCTGGTTTGTGAGCAGGCTCAATCCGGTGACCAACGCAAGGGAAGAGATGGACAGGCTTTGCAGAATAAATCCAGAATTTGAAGCGGTTTATGATGCCACTGCATTTGAACCTGAAAATGAACGCTTTAGTGACAGCGGGAGCATTCGGCTGGTGGAGAAAAAACCGCATACGCTTGTATACGAAAGCGAAAATGAGGGAGATGGTTTTGCTGTTTTCTCCGAAATTTATTACGCAGAAGGCTGGGAAGCCAAAATAGATGGCACTCCGACTGAAATATTGAGAGTGAATTATACCTTGAGAGGGCTTGAAGTTCCTGCAGGAAATCACACCATAACATTTAGCTATCGGCCTGCGCCATTTGTAAAAGGCAATACGGTGATGAGCGTTGCCTCGTGGCTATTGATTGTGGGCTTTATTGCTGCACTGGTATTGCAAATTAAAAAAATTATTAAAAAGCCGCAGTTGTCGGTATAAGAAGATAAAAATGATAAATAATTTTGATGATATAAGGCCTTTTTATGACGAGGAAGTGCAGCAGGCTATTCAAAGGCTGGTGAAGGAATCGTCTTTTCTTAAAATTCTAGCACATTTTTTTGAGCAGGCAGATATCCCACTTGTAGTGGAAAACCTTGGTAAAGTAAATAGTCTTGCGCAATTCAGAAATGAATTAATTTATGCCGTGGTCCTGAAGTTACGTAAAGACACGACTGCACAACTCAGTAGCCATGGCATCAAGCAGGAAGCTTTGCAATCTCCCTGCCTTATCATCAGTAATCACCGCGACATAGTCATGGATTCAGCTTTTCTAAACTTGCTTTTGCACGAGGCTGGAATAAATACGGTTCAGGTAGCCATTGGAAACAACTTGCTGGTCAATGACATGGTAACGGATCTTGCTAAACTAAACAGGAACTTTACTGTACGCAGGAATGTGCCGTCCAGACAGCTTTACGAATACTCTCATCAACTTTCCGCCTATATCCGGCATGTGCAAAATAGTCTCGGGGAATCGGTCTGGATTGCACAACGCGAGGGCCGGGCTAAAGACGGCAATGACCAAACGCAGCCCGGCTTATTGAAAATGCTTAGCATTGCAGGGGCTGATGAGGATGTGATTGCCTCTCTAAAGGAGCTAAAGATGTTGCCCTTGTCCATTAGCTATGAATATGACCCATGTGCCTTACTGAAAGCAGAAGAGTTATACAAAAAGAAAATAGATGGTAAATACGAGAAAAAAGCAGATGATGACCTGCAAAGCATGATTTTAGGCATCACGGGTTTTAAAGGACGTGTACATTATCAGTTTTGTAATCCTTTAAACCCGCTTTTTGAGCAGATTGCCGTCGAAGGGAAAAGCAAAAATGATATTATTAAAGCCATAACAGCCCTTATAGACAGGGAAATCCATGAAGCATATTACTGCTGGCCAACCAATTATATCGCTTTTGACAAACTTGAAGGAGAGCAAAAGTTTGTCGACAAATATGATGCTGAAGATTTGGCCAACTTCGAGCAGCATCTCAGTACCTTGTTGATAAGATCTACTATTGATGATAAGGCTGCCATTGAGCAAGAGGTACTGCACATGTATGCTTTTCCGGTATATAACAAATTGAAGTATTCGGCAAATAATATGAAAGAAGCATAGGCATAATGAAAAAAGGGGGCGAAATTGTCTTTTTCGCGGGAGTGTTAGCTCAACTCTGTCTCCACCCTTCCGGGGGGTACCC
>JBGSXH010000122.1:0-5512 GCA_041751515.1 Cyclobacteriaceae bacterium
GATCACTTTGGCCCTTATGCCAGCGTAAAGGCCATGAACAATGTGCTATACCTCATTCGGAAATTATATAAGATAAGAACCTGTAAATATAATCTGAGTCAGGAAAATATAGAGAAAGAAAAGTTCAAAGTCTGCCTTGAATATCATATCGGGAACTGTCTGGGACCCTGCGAGCATCTACAGGGTGAAGCCAGTTACGATAAAGAAATAGAACAGGCCATCCATATCTTTAAGGGAAACCTGAGCATACCCAGGCAGTACTTCAAGCAACAAATGCAAGATTTTGCTTCATCATTACAGTTTGAGCAGGCACAAATCGCTAAAGACAAGCTGGATTTACTTGATAAGTTTCAAAGTAAGTCACTGGTTGTCAATCAAAACATTACCGATATTGATGTTTTTTCTATCCTATCAGACGAAAAACGTGCTTATATCAATTTTCTAAAGGTGCAAAATGGCAGTATTATTCATACCCAAAGTATGGAGATTCGGAAAAAACTTGAAGAAAGCAATGAGGATATTCTTTCTCTCGTCATCATAGACATGAGAGAAAAGTACGCCAGTAAAGCCACTGATGTGCTCACCAATATTCCAATTGAAGCAGAACTAGAGAATATTGACATCACTGTACCAAAAATTGGCGATAAGAGAAAGCTGGTTGATATGTCGATCAAGAATGCATTGTTCTTCAAAAAAGACCGATATAATCAAAAGCTAGAAGGAAAGGATAAAGCCAATAGGGTACTGATAAGGCTACAGGATGATTTAAGGCTGAAACAGCTTCCCGTCCATATCGAATGCTTTGATAACTCCAATATCCAAGGCAGTAATCCAGTAGCTTCGATGGTTTGCTTTTTAAACGGAAAACCGGCCAAAAAAGAATACCGACATTATAATATCAAGACCGTTATTGGCCCGGATGATTTTGCATCCATGTATGAAGTCACACATCGACGCTATAAGCGACTATTGGATGAGGCTGCCAGCCTTCCGCAGCTCATCGTCATTGATGGTGGCAAAGGACAATTGAATGCTGCTGTCAAAGCCCTGAAAACTCTTGGTGTCTACAATGAGATACCTATCATAGGCATTGCCAAAAGATTGGAAGAAATTTACTTTCCTGAAGATCCATATCCTCTGCACTTAGATAAAAAATCAGAGTCCCTGAAGCTTATACAACAACTCCGCGATGAGGCACACCGTTTTGCGATTACCTTTCATCGTCAAAAACGCAGCAAAGGAAGCCTGGTAAATGAGCTGGAGGAAATTAAAGGCATTGGAAAAGCCACTACAGATAAGCTATTGCAGACTTTTCGGTCTGTAAAAAATATTAAAACCAAGTCAGAGGAGACGCTTGCTGAAATTATAGGAAAGGACAAGGCCCGAATTGTTTATCACGGTTTGAACAGAGACAATAAAAAAGCGGAAAACCTTTAAAGATTTTCCGCTTTTCACGCTTATGTAATCAAAAATGAGAGGCTTAATACTCCCAAAGATTATGCTCAGTCTCTATCAGGTCTTGTTCAATGATATGCGACTGCATTAATGCTTTCTTAGGATCACCTCCATAAACATCAATGATATAATCATTTCTCGGGTTAGAAACTTTTGTAATTCTGGCTGTAAATAACCTTAGCTCAAATGCATCTGCAAGATTTCTATGTGCCGCACTATTTTGCGGATTGAACCAGATGGCTTCATCAGGCATATTTTTAAAAAGCTCCACCAGGTCTTTGTACTTGAACACGGCCACTTCACGAATTAGACCAGTTTCAGGAAATAAGCTCGCTGGCAAAATAATTTTTACGGATTGGATGTCCCAGTACATTCTGGAGCGTTTCTTATCAAAGATCATATCTTCCATTAGCTCCAATATGGCCATTTCACTTGGTCTGAAATAGTCATCGCCAAGGTCCTCGTTAGCATCTGCAGTAGCGTCTGATCCGGTATCACCCCAACCATCGTCACCCCAGGAATCATTATCATCAGAAAATCCCAAAGCTTTCTCTTCTTCCGATAGTCCGCCACCTTGTTCAGGGAGCGTAATGTTCGTTAAGAATTGTTCTTTGGACATTCTGGTCTTAAGACTGTCATTCTCATAAGGATATAAAACCCCTTGTTTTACGGCCTCAACGATGATTTTCGTAATTTCATTATTGAAAGCGAAAAAAGGTCTGTTTTGCTTTTCTCTCAAATCCATACGACGCCAGATGCGTTTTTTGAACATGATATCTGACTCGTGAATCGGCCGGATAGAGTTTTCGTTATAGCCACTGGAAGTTTCCTGGGCATAACTGTCTACGCCAACTGCTGTTAAAAACAGCACTAAAAGGGCGATTACATAGCGTTTCGTATTCATAATATTAAGTTTACCAAATAAGTGCCGTTATAAGCAATGCTAACGATTAACTGCCAGCATTATTTAAAAAGACTAAAAATTAATTCAATGGTATATTAAATGTATTGTCGTTAATACTTACATTCTCAATTTGACCTTTAAAGTTCATTCGCTGAACCTTGGTCACTTCAATAACCAATCTGTCTCCTGCTTTTGCACTTTGCAATGCCTGGGCAAGGTTGATAGTCTCTGATGTCGACTTAATCGGTGGTACTATTGGTCTAGGCCCCCTGGCAACAGTGACTGTCCATTCAGAAACCTTATATCGGGCATCATTGGGCAGTTGTTGCTTAAAACCTTCCTCAGCTAGTGCACGAATGTCCAGTGATCTAAGTCCTGATATTGATTCTCCTTGCTTAGTATTCACTTCTTTGCCTCGATTCATCAACTTAACATTAGGCTTAGGAATTGGCTTTACTTTAAACTTTTCTACACCTAAAGTATTACCGTCATTCACCACCGTCAGTTCCACGTCAGCAGCAGAAGTCGGTACTATTGTTACAAGTCCTTTCTTATTTCCTGGAATTGTATTGGCATTGCTGGCTCTGAAGCTTGGGTTGTAACTGGAACCCAAAGCAGGCACCTGCACGCTCAAATCATTAGCACAATTGTAATACAATGCTGACAAGGCCTGAGACTGAACCTGAATAACAGGCTTAGCTACCAAGTACTCAACATTCTGTGAGAAAACAGTGTCTTTACCCCCTGGCATTTTTATAGCAATATCTGCTTTAAAAGTTTGTCTTGAGATACCTTCTTCATTATAGGTACCTGGTCTTGCCACAAACTCAACTTTACCCATCCCCGAAGGATCCACAGGAATCGACTTATCATTGATAAACATTTCAGGAACAACACCTGAAGACGATGCAGCAATAAACAACTCGGCACTGTACTTAGAGCCTGCTGCCACTACTTTAGATTCCTGACGCACCATAGGAACGATTCGGTCAAATTTTAAGTCCCCGGCACCCACCTGTCGCGCTAAGTCTTCCAAAGCTTCCGCTTCTTTGCTTAACACTTCAGTTTGAAACTGGCTTAGCGTTGCAAGACCCGCAGCCATTGGCGTTTGTCCGAAATTCAAATTCGCAAAATCCTTTTTCCTTTGGTTAGGATCATTCTTGAAGTAAGGGTGATCATTACCATCATATCCAAGTGGATCGAATGTTAAGCTGGTATTCTGAGTTAAAAACTGCGTGAATTCATTCAACGTGTTCTTGAGCTCATCCCCACCTTTTTGGTTGATCATCATGTTGGCCAGCACTTCTTCGTTCTTGATGCCTTCAAGATTGCCTTCTTTGTCTCTACCACCTGTAGCTTCAACAATTTTCTCCTTCAGTTCTTCTATATAAGTAATAACCTCAGTAGTTTTTTGTCGTATACCTTCAGCCTTTGCAAGAACGGCTCTGTCGTCCTTTCTATCACCTGACTCTTTTACGCTGGC
Organism: Cyclobacteriaceae bacterium; assembly: GCA_041751515.1. GTDB lineage: Bacteria > Bacteroidota > Bacteroidia > Cytophagales > Cyclobacteriaceae > JBGSXH01. Next base: position 3,843 of record JBGSXH010000122.1, read on the forward strand.
TTCAACTCTTTTTACAGTGCCGCTGTTGCGCTCTACATTTTCCCTTACAGACTGCTCTACGCTTTGGTTGATAAACACAAAACGATCCAGTACTGTATTAGAAACCTGCAGGGCCAGGAGCGCCGTAAGCACCAGGTACATCATCCCAATCATCTTCTGTCTTGGGGTTTCTTTTCCTCCGGCCATATTATAGCGTTATTTTAACTGTTAAATTCATGGACTCTATTTCTTTGAAAGCTTAACCTTTCATCGCAGAAAGCATGCTGCCATATACATTATTGAGCGAGGTCAAATTGGATGTCAATTTGGTCAACTCACCTTTGAACTGCTCAGACTCTTTAGAAGCATCTGACATGTTTTCCATTGCAGTGGAGATGTTAGCGTAGAATTTATTCATCGCTTTCACATGGCTATTTGCATCCTGCAGCTCCATTTCATAAACACTATTAAGAGATCCAAGATTCTTCGTCATGTTTTTGATTTGACCCTGATATTCCTTGGCAGTATCTTGTGTTTCTGCGAAGGTATTCATAGCAGCAGCAGTATTGGTATATGACTTATTCACTTCTACCAATGATTTATTAGCTTCTTTGACGTTGCTGGCGTATTCATCCGTAGCTAAAGTAGCTGCGCTTAGTGAAGACATTTTTTGCACTGATGCAGAAAGGTTGCTCATACCTTTCCCCAGACTTTCAATAAGTTCAGGGCCAATATTGGCGCTTTCCAGCATATGGTCCAGCTTCTTACTCACACCACTGGTATTCTCACTGTCACCATTTACACGACGAACTGGTGCAGGGCCGTCATACTCTTCTGACAACTCCGGATAAACTTTTGCCCAGTCTGGCTCTGCATGCATAGGTTCAAAAGCACTGAAAAAGAATATTAAGGCTTCTGTGGTAAGGCCAATACCAATCATCCAGTCGGCACCAGGCCAATGCAGAATCTTGAACATTGCTCCGAAAATAACTACAGAAGCACCAATTCCGTAAATTTTTGGCATTATAGAACCGTAAAACAGCTCCACGAATCCACCTCGTTGTCTACTCATCTTACTTTAATTTGCGTTTGTGTTTGTTTTTTTTATGAAATATGTATCAAGTATCATTAAGCCTATCGGAATTCGCTGCCTGCAGAACGACCTAAGCTGGTCATCACATTACGGAAGCCTATAGATGAACTTGTAGAATCTTTGTACTCAAATGTACGGGTACCTGTTTCCAGATAATATGCAATATCTTTCCAGCTACCACCGCGAACTACTTTGCGAGGTTCACTTTCTTCATAATGTGTTGGGTTCAAATCCCACACGACAGAAACGGAAGCAGCATTAAAAGCATCTTCACACCATTCTGCAACATTACCGGACATATCGTACAGCCCGAAGTCATTGGCAAAATACGATGCCACTGGTGCTGTATAGGCAAAACCATCATCATAATAGTTTCCGCGACCTGGCTTAAAGTTAGCCAGCATACAACCTCTGGAGTTTCTTATGTAAGGCCCTCCCCAAGGGTATTTTGCCATGTCTCTTCCACCACGGGCTGCATATTCCCATTCAGCTTCAGATGGCAGTCGGAAGTTTGGCATTGGCCAAAGACCCTGACTTGCGCGATATTCATTTAAATAGTCTGTTCTCCACTTAGAGAAGTATTTTGCAGCTTCCCAAT
>JBGSXH010000123.1:0-1895 GCA_041751515.1 Cyclobacteriaceae bacterium
TTGCTAGTACCATTGCGCTTTTACCTGAAGCTAAAAAAATAGAAATCCTTTCCGATGTATGGCGCTCCAACCAGGAAAAAGGATATATCACCGAAATGGAAGCCACCGCTATGCTTAAACTCGCTAAAGAGTGGCAAATAGAGATGGCTTTTATGGAGAGCATAAAATCTAAATGAAATCCTACCGTTGCTATCTTATGATTTACAGAATTTTGTCGACTGCAATACTATTGTGTCTCATTGTAGCAGTGCCAATTTTTGCCCAAGACGCAAACAGGGCTGAACATCTCCGTGGCGCCATAACTCCGGAAAGAGCAGCTTATGACGTGCATTTTTATGATCTTTCTGTGAGGGTTATGCCTTCAGAGCAAGCCATAAAAGGAGAAAACACCATTCATTTTACTGTAATAAAGGACACGGAGCGTATTCAGGTAGATCTTTTCGAAAACCTTTCTATTGATGGAATAATATGGAATGGTCATTCGCTCGAGCATGAACGCGAACGAGATGCCTTTTTTATTGCTTTTCCAGAAAGACTATCTGCAAATTCCAGCCATGCAGTTACCATCCAATACGGAGGCAAACCACTTGTTGCCAAGCGTGCCCCCTGGGATGGCGGCTTCGTATGGGATAAAGATAAAAATGGCCATCATTGGGTTGGCGTGGCTTGTGAAGGCTTAGGTGCCAGCGTATGGTGGCCTAATAAAGATCACCTTTCTGAAAAGCCTGATAGCATGCGTATTTCTTTGGAGGTGCCTTCTCATTTAATGGGTGTAGCCAATGGTAGACTCAGAAGCAAAAAGCTATTGGAAGATAATTTTACCAGATACGAGTGGTTCGTTAGTTATCCAATTAATAATTATAATGTTACAGTGAATATCGGTGACTACGCCCACATACAGGACACTTATAAAAGTATTGACGGAGAAGCGCTGGATCTTGACTATTATGTACTTGCGGACAATAGGTCTAAAGCGAGGAAACATTTCACCCAGGTACATGGCATGTTACGCTGTTACGAACAATTATTTGACAAATATCCCTTTTGGAATGATGGTTTTGCGATGGTAGAAACGCCCTACTGGGGCATGGAACACCAGGGTGCGATTGCCTACGGCAACAACTACCAAAACAATGCATATGACTTCGATTTTATAATTATTCATGAAAGTGGCCATGAATATTGGGGAAATAGCGTAAGTAGTTACGACCATGCTGAAATGTGGATTCATGAAGCTTTCACTACCTATGCCGAAACGCTATATCTCGAATGCAGAGACGATTATGAAACTGCCTCTGCCTATATTAACAGTCAGCGGTCGCGCATTCAGAATCAGAGTAAAATTATAGGTCCAATGGACGTCAACTATCAGGGCTGGGAAGATTCGGATATGTATTACAAAGGAAGCTGGATGCTACATTCCATCGGCAACATGGTTAACGACAGGCAGCAATGGCTGGGGATCATAAAAGCATTGTACCAGCAATTTGCACATACCCACACCACCACAGACGCAATTTTAGCTTTTCTTACTAATGCTACCGACCTTAATTTAGCCCCGATTTTCGAACAGTACCTCCGCAGCACAGATGTTCCCGTCTTTGTCTATAAGCTTGATGATACTAAAAAAGGATTACTCTTAAAATACAGATGGGAGAACGCAGTCCCCGACTTCAATATGCCATTTGACCTTGCTGTAGGCAAAAGCACCATGCGCTTGGAACCTACGCAGAAGTGGCAGGAGGTAAACTTAAAGAGAGCAAAGCCGGCAAGTATAAAGCCGGCTGAAAATGTTTTTTATGTTGAAATAAAAAAGCTATAGGCTCATCATGTCTTTAAATCGGGCTGCCTGACGGCGACTCACTTCTACTTTTTCACCTCCTTTTAGTTTCACC
>JBGSXH010000124.1:0-8617 GCA_041751515.1 Cyclobacteriaceae bacterium
ATTATTTTCAAAGTTAAAGTGCCGGTACTCTAGCACACGTTCCGCCTCTCTTATCATGGTAGGTTTTAAATTAGTAATTGCGTTATCCCAGCGCTGATTTTGGCGCAGCACTACCTTGATGTCCCGGTCAGGATCATTAATCGCATTGCTTGGGTATAGGATATCAAAATCAATCTGCTGGTTTTGTCTCCTTTCTGCCACGCCGCTGGCCAATACTACATCAGCATCTATATTAATTACATTATCATACACCATAAATCTTCTGCTAAGTACGACAGCTTCCTCGTCCCGATCTCGGTAAACAAACAGCATATAGTTGCCGCTCATTTTTACCCTGGGGACACTGAATTGATAATGAACAAATGGCACTCTCGTATTAAATGATAATTCATACTGCTGGATTGGAAATTCATTGAAGTCGTTCAAATATTCCATCTCATTTAATTTCGACGATTTCCAGTCGGCACTACAATGGATAATCTTCACATAGTAATCCTGATAATCGCCAATAAGATCGTCAAACTCTAATCTGAGTCGATTCGCCTGGTTCATAGGCAATACCGCAGGTTGAATATTGTCATTGGTAGTATTAGAAAATGGATAAAGTTGCACTGTTCTGATGTTGTTTTCATAAACCTGATCTTCAAAAGCGATGCTGCCGTTATCTTCAATGCTGACAGCGGAGGTAGATTGGTCTAATGGCACACAGGAATGTAAGCCAACTATTATAAAAATAAATAAAATAAAAGATGATTTCATGCGTATATAATTGAATATCAATTGTTAATAGAAAGCTCACCAGCTTTGTCTATGGTTGACAAATGAAAAGTTACGGTCAAGTTAATGGGCATTTAACGTTAAATATAGAATTTCCACATTTTTCATATTTAATTTTTTCACTTTTACATCATTATTTTTTTACATTCTTCCAACTTTGCACCTATTAGTAGTGTCCGGAAGATAGCAACACTTTTACCACAGTTACATATATGCAGGATGATGCCGCGATCATAGCCGGCTGCCGTAAAGGAGACCGGATCATGCAGCGTAAGCTTTTCGAAAAGTATGCGCCGCAGATGAAAGTAGTGTGCCATCGTTATTGTAAAGGTATTCAGGAAGCCGAAGATGTATTGCAGGAGTCTTTTATAAAAGTATTTAAGCACCTGGATCAATACCGACAAGAAGCGCCATTTCCAGCTTGGATAAAACGCATAGTCGTCAATACGGCTTTGAACCATCAACGCGGAAAGCTTTATTTATTTCCCATGGTTGACGTAGATGAGCTTAAGAATGCCGAAATACAAACCTTTCCTCTTGCTAATTATCATTACAAAGAATTGCTGGCCATCATACAGACGCTTCCTACGGGATGTCAAATGGTCTTTAATCTGTATGCTATCGAAGGTTATCAGCATAAAGAGATTGCCAAGATGATGAACATCAGCGAAGGGACTTCTAAATCGCAGTATGCAAGGGCGAAGATGTTATTGAAAGAAATGATTGAGAAAGCTGAACATTTAAGATATGAAAAATTCAGATAGGGAATTTGAAGAGGAGTGGCGCAAGGCGTTCGAGCAGGCTTCCGATGCCCCTGAAGAGGGGAGTTGGGAAAAAATAAATGCGCGGCTGGACCATGACGAGCTTTTGCATTATAAGCGGAAAGTAGGATTCTATAAGCTTGCCGTGGCTGCCAGTGTATTGGTATTGCTTGCCGCCAGTTTACTTCTTGCTGCCCAGCAGTGGTTGTTAGTTACGCCAGAACGACAAATTGTTGGGTCAGAAACTACCATGCCTGAAACTTTTACAACAGACCCTATCGTCAAATCCGAAGAACAAGGCAGTGCCGCTACCTATGGAAGACAAGCCGCAGATGTACTGGATGATGCAGAGGGAAATTTAATTCCTGGTACTGCCGGTGATCAATCTAGTACCGCTAGGACAGGGGTTGCGAAAAGTAGTGATGAACTCATTGATGACAATGATAATGCACTGATTGCTGCATCTACTGATGGAGGCGAAGATAAGGTGGAAAAAGAGATTGATGATACCAATATAAGCGATAGTGAACTGCTAGCACTGGAAAATCAGGTGCCTCATGGAGAAAAGTATACAGAGGCGTTAAACATCACTTCTGACGAGGAGGAAAATGACACATTTGCCCCTGGTTTGTCCTCTGGAAGTGTTGTACTTCGGAAATTGCAGACAAAACCCGATATGCCATTGCTAATTGATATGAATGAAGGTGTTCCGGAAACAGAAGTTTATCTGATTCCAATGAACAGACCCTCCCGGAAAAAAGACAATGTTAAGTTAGATGACAAATTTTTCGCAGGACTCAGTTTTGGAAGCGGCAGGTTTAACCCAAACATGCAGCAGGGCGCAATGCCTATAGCTTCCTCTTATACGAACTTCGTAGGAATGGCTGCCAACAATCAGCGGCAGCAACTACAATATGCGATCACGAACGAAACCGAAACCAGGGCCGCCGCTGCATATACCTATGGAGCCAATTTTGGCATGCGCCTGGGTAAGCGGTGGCTGGTGCAGTCTGGAATCATGTATGCCAGTGTGAACAGTACTGAAAGCAGCAGCACTGTATTGACCTCAGCGGGCGGTGGACAGTACCCGACACACTTTAGCACATTGAATGACATTAATATGCAGAATGCCAGCCTGCAGTATAGCCCGGGTAGTGACTTTCGCAATAACTATGAATTTGCTTCTATACCACTCAAAGCTGGCTATTATGTGCTGGATGGTCGGATGAAAGTATTGCTTTCTGCAGGGGTTAGCAGTGATATGTTGCTGAGCAATGAACTAAGTAGCGATAATGCTGGTTTACAGACCTTTACCCGTTCCGGCGAAAACAGTCCTTACAACCAATTTTTATTGAACGGATTAACAAGTGGTGAAATTCAATATATTTTAGGAGAAAACTATGTGCTTTCTTTGGAGCCTGCGTTCCGAATTGCCCTATCCGAGTTCACAAAGTCAGAGTTTGCTTACACCAGTCGACCACAGCTGTGGACAGTAGGTGCTGGTATTAAATATATTTTTAGGTAAATTCATTTGTATTCCAACCTTAAGCAAAGTACATGTGTCCAAGGGACATAGGTTGGGATTTTTTTAACACACTAGATTACTTCACATCATGAAAGCACTTATAAAAGCAGGCATATTGCCTAAAATGTCCGACGCTAAAATTATTGTACTTCAAAGTATCGTTTACGTATTACTATTGGCAGCAATCACCTTCGTGATATAATTGAGCGAATTTGCATTAAATTAGTTTAATGTAATATTATCTCCATTTTTGTCGCTCTATAATACTCCTCTGGTGTCTTTGGGTTTAGGTGACACTAAGAGCGGGCTGGCATGGCGCCAGCCCGATATTTCCTTAGCCTGCTGTGGTTTGAAAGCTTTCATACTGCTGCTGCAATTTTGATATATTCTGCTGTACTTGCTCGTATTGTACAGTAGCTGTTTTTAATTGCTCAGGATCAGCATAGACCGATGGTTTGGCCATAGTCTCCTCCAAGCCTTCTTTTTCCATTTCCAGCTCAAAAATCTTTTCTTCCAGCTCTTGTAGGGCTTTTTTCGCTATTTTATCTTCTTTTTCGCTAGATGACGAATGATTCCTGTTATGGTTATTTTTTTGCGGTTTTGCAGCTTCTTTTGTGGGCTTGTCTTTAGCGCTAGTTTCTGCTTTTTCTTCCGGAGTTTGCCTGCTGCGCCAGTTATTGTATTCATCATAAGTACCCGGATAAATTTTAATATCCTTGTCTTCAATATACCAGATTTTATTGGCTACTTCAGTGACAAAATACCGGTCGTGAGAAACGATAACAAACGTGCCTTTGAATTGCTGTAGGGCCTGGATGAGGATGTTCACCGACTGCATGTCCAGGTGGTTCGTTGGCTCATCAAGAATCAGGAAATTAGATTCTGAAATCAATGTCTTTGCCAGTGCTACCCGTGATTTTTCTCCACCGGAAAGCACTTTTATTTTCTTAAAGACATCGTCATCTGTAAAGAGGAAGCAACCCAATACACCACGTAGTTCTAATTCGGTCTTGCCGGTGCCAGCCTGCTTGAGTTCTTCCAGGACAGAATTTTCGACATTCAAAGCTTCCAGCTGGTGCTGGGCAAAAAAGGCCATATTGACATTATAACCCATTTCGTTTTCACCCTGCTGCATGCCTTCAGTACCAGCGATGATGCGGAGTAGGGTAGACTTACCCTTTCCATTAGCACCAATGAGTGCAATTTTATCGCCGCGTTCGATCTGCCCTTCAGCATTCTCAAGTATATGAAGATCGCCGTACGATTTACTCACATTCTTCATAGTGGAGATAAATCTGCCCGACTGCTGCTGAAAGCTGAACTTGAAGTTGACTTTCGCATTTTCATCCATCACATCATCCACTTTGTCCATGCGCTCCAAAGATTTTACACGGGACTGTACCTGCCTTGCTTTGGTAGCCTTAGAACGGAAGCGTTCAATAAATTTCTCTGTCTGCTTTATTTTTTGCTGCTGGTTTTCAAAAGCGTTTTTCTGAATTTCAGATCTTAAAGATTTCTCCTCCAGATAAAAGGAATAGTTACCGCTATAAACATTGAGCTGTTGGTTGCTTACCTCTACAATGGTATTGATGGTACTATCCAGAAACTGCCTGTCGTGACTTACCACAATAATGGCACCTTCATAAGTCTTCAAATAGTTCTCTACCCACTGAATCGAAGGTAAATCGAGGTGGTTGGTAGGCTCATCGAGCATGAGCAAAGAAGGCTTTTCAAGTAAAAGCTTGGCGAGCATCACCCGCATCCGCCATCCACCGGAAAAAGTCCGAAGAGGTCGTTGCAGTTCTTCAGTCGTAAAACCAATTCCTTCGAGGATTTCTTCCGCTTTCGCCTGCATGGTATAGCCATCCAGCGCGTCAAATTGGTCCTGCAAATGCGTAAGGCGGTCTACGAGCTTATCTTCATAAGCTTCTTCCATTTGCTTAAGCGTAGCTTCAATCTGATGTTGAATGTCCAGCGTTTCGGCAAAGGCCGTCATGGCCACGGAAAGAATGCTGTCGTCGGTCTGGTAGGAGAGAAGATCCTGGTTCAGGAAGCCCACGGTGCAGTCATTGGATTTGGAGATATCGCCGCCATCCTGCTGGTATTCACCATCGATCAGGCGCAAAAGCGTCGATTTTCCGGTACCGTTGAGGCCAATGAGGCCTATTTTGTCTTTGGGCTTAATGTGCAGCGAAGCATTTTCGTAAAGCGCTCTACCGCCAATGAAGTAACTGAGATTATTGATTGATAACATAGGTGCAATTTAACAGCCTTTCAGCGCATATAAAAATATATGATTGTGATAGCCTGAAATGATTTGTATCTTAGCTATGCTAAACACAACACCTATCACCAAAATTCCTTTTGGAATAAAAATAATCATAATATGCTAAGAAGATATCAATACTTTGCGGTTGCAGCTATGCTCACTGTGGCAGGTTGCTCCGGTCAAAAATCAGCGGAAGAAGAAAAATTACCTGCCAAAGATGATGCAGAAGTCAGGAATGCACCAGAAGATCGCTCCATAGCCATGGAGCCCAGCGATGTGGAGCTCGACCGTTTAACAGTGCCTGCATGCTTTAAAATTGACCTTTTCGCCACGGATGTCGAAGAAGCCCGCTCTCTTGCTTTGGGCGACAATGGTACTGTCTTCGTAGGAAACCGCCGCGAAGACAAGGTTTACGCCCTGGTAGATACCGACGGTGACCAGAAGGCAGACAAGAAATACGTGATTGCTGAAGGACTGAACATGCCTAATGGCGTCGCTTTTAAAGACGGTGATTTATATGTAGCCGAGGTCAACAAGATTTGGAAATATGCCAATATTGAAGACAATCTTAATGACCCGGGAGAACCTGAGCTTATTTATGGAGAATATCCGGATGATACCCACCACGGATGGAAGTTCATCGCATTCGGTCCGGATGATAAGCTGTATGTACCCGTAGGTGCTCCCTGCAATATTTGCGAGCCTGAAAAGGAAATTTACGCTACCATCACCCGCATGAATGCTGATGGTACCGATATGGAAATTATCGCTCACGGCATCCGGAACTCAGTGGGTTTCGACTGGAATCCTGAGGACAATTCGCTTTGGTTCACCAATAATGGTCGCGACATGCTTGGTGACGATATTCCTTCCGACGAAATCAACAGAATCTCAGAAGAAGGAGAGCATTTCGGCTACCCTTACTGGCATGCCGGCGATGTTAAAGATCCGGAGTTTGGCGACAAGCGCAAGCAAAACGAATTCACAGCACCTAAGCATAAGCCAGGTGCGCACCGCGCCACCCTCGGAATGCGCTTTTATACCGGCGACATGTTTCCCGGCGATTTTCAAAATGCGATGATTGTCGCTGAACATGGCAGCTGGAACCGTAGCGAGAAGACAGGCTATCGCGTGGCCCGTGGAAAAATTAGCGGTACCGAAGTCGATAGTTATGAAACCTTGGTAGAGGGCTGGCTTGATAAAGCCGAAGACGAAGCCTGGGGCCGCCCGGTAGATGTGATGCAAATGCCCGATGGCGCCCTGCTTATTAGCGACGACCACGCCGGTGTTATTTACCGACTGAGTTACGAGGGGTAAGAAGATCAACTATAGTAAAAAAGGCGCTTTACTACTGTATTGCGCCTTTTTTAATTGAAATCAGATGAAATGTAATAAATTGCAGTAAATGGTATTTTTTTTATTTTTTATTCAAATATTATGTTTATATATTGAACTAAGTTTAACATAAAGTATTTTAAAGATGCTACATAATATAAAATCGACCACCAAATGGGCTTTTGCATTGCTCACCTTGTCTCTAATGACGTTCAGCTGTTCCAGCGATGATGACCCAAGTCCTGCAACTACTGAGATGAATAATTTTTTAAGTTCTGAAAACTTATCTTTTAGTGGTGATATTGACAACAGTGCTGTTAATCTGGTTTACGGTGATAATGCCCCTCAAATAGGAAATGGACGTAAAGTTCTGGAGGGTGACGAAAAATACCTATCATTTATGATTCAGTCTTCAAATCAAGATGTAACATTTGTCATTATGACACCATCATTTAATGCAGCTTCAGAGGAATCAATTCCGGCAGTTTTGACTACTGGACAAAGAAGTTTAGGCGGCGAAGGAGGAGCGGATTTCTATATTGAACTGGTCTCTGAAGGTCAATTATATACTACTGCTGGAAGTCAGACAGAGGGTACAGTGGAGATATTGAAATCTGAATTGCAACAAATAGATGGTGAGGAGAAACTATTAGTTTGGCTGTCCATCACTGGAAATTTATATGCAACAGGCAGTGATGAGGTTATAAGCTTAACCAATGGCAAAGTTTTAGCAAGCTTTGATAACGAGCAGTAGGTTAAAATCACTTATTGGCATTTTGCAGCGACTGATGTTTCTTTAAGCATTTAGTTGCTGCTTTTTTATTTCCTGTGCACCAAATCATCCGCCACAACCAATATGAAGTCTGCACTATTCAAGTGTTCTTCAGATAATTCTGTCAGTGCTTGCTGTTCCACACTATGGATGGTCATGACCTTGAGCGAAGGATTTTCCTGCTGCAGATACCAAACTACGCCTTCTCTGTTTTTACTATGATAGCTACCATTGAGATGCAAAGTGCGGCTTTCATGATTTTTGAGGATAAAATGTGCCATCGTAGCATCCTTCAGGGCCTGTGCTAAGGCGATGTTTTTGGCCTGAGCCGAAGCCCCATGACCACCCATCATACTGATCATGTCTGCATAGCCGGGTAAGGACAAGTCCACTTCAACCGGCAGTGGCGCAATACTGCTTTTAGATGCTTCATGCAGTGAATCCAGGGCTTCCATGCCTTGCCGATAAACCAGATTAGCATAACGCCGCGGAACATTGCTCGCCACCACTGCCAGGCCATTGGACTTCGCAAAATTCACCAGTCTGCTATAATCACTTGCATAATTGTCCCAGATTTTCACTTCCTGCAGAAAATGTCTTTCTTCAATGACATCGTCCAGGTATTCGTCCAAAATCAATTGATTGTCTGCCTCCAGCATTTCCATGCCCAAAACCAAGGCACTATCCTGCTCATAAATATCCTGCAACAACTGCCATTGCAACCAGTGGACGATTGGATTGTCATGCAGCTCCCCGAAAAGCACGATATCTGCCGCAAGGCTTTTCTTCAGCAATTGCCTATAATCCGTGGCTGTCCCTTTTTCATCGAAAAGCCGGTAGACAGGTTTTTCCTGCGCCGACAATTGTACAATATGACAGCAATACAGAGTTAAGAAGCCAATAATTTTCATAAACATAAATGTCTCTTCAACTAGCACACCACTAAATTAACCCCTTTTACCCAAAATATCCCTGATTTACCCTCTTAGTTTTATTACCTTTACCCAGCTAAACACAAAGTCGGAGGATTAAGCCCCAATCTCAATGCTCTGACTAAAAACGCAGAAGTACGATCCCCATGGACAGACCCGAATTTGATGATATTTTTATGGAATTGGCAGTCAACCTGGCCAAGCGTTCGCATTGTATAAAACGCAGGGTAGGGGCAGTGCTGGCCA
>JBGSXH010000125.1:0-6816 GCA_041751515.1 Cyclobacteriaceae bacterium
GTATCTACCAGAAAAATACAATTATTGGGCATCGCACTGGCATAAGCATTGAAAGCTTCCAGTTCATCTTCAAAAGACATTACCCAGCTATGCGCATGGGTACCACTTACCGGAATATCGAAAAGTTTCCCTGCAAGAATATTGGAAGTGCTACTACAGCCACCAATATAGGCCGCTCTGGACGCAGCAAGCCCGCCATCGATTCCCTGGGCCCTGCGCAAGCCAAACTCCAGCACAGGCTCTCCTCCGGCAGCATAGTTGATGCGTGCCGATTTGGTGGCGATGAGCGATTGAAAGTTAACAATATTCAGCAAAGGGGTCTCCAAGAGCTGACACTGGATGATAGGTCCTGTGACGCGAATCAGTGGCTCGTGCGGAAAAACCACACTGCCCTCCGGAATAGCATCCACATCGCAGCTGAATTGCATCGTGCGGAGATATTCCAGAAACGCCGGGTCAAACATTACCTCTTCATCATTTCCCTTTAATGTTCGTAAATAATCAATATCACTTGCAGAAAATGAAAAAGCGTTGATATAATCAATAACGTATTCCAGTCCGCAATTGACAGTATAACCGCCTTCAAAGGGATGTTTTCTGATGAAAAGATTAAAAACACTTTCCTGTTCCGCTTTTCCCGCTTTCCAATAGGCGTAGGCCATAGTAAGCTGATAAAAATCAGTAAGTAGTGCCAGGTTTTCCCTGTAAAGATCTTTAGTGATATTCATTTAATGCTGATAATTGAATGGGGTTGCAAATTAGAAATTTTCGGCAAAAGCCCCATTTAAAATGCTAAATAGCACAATGAATGCTATCGAGGACTGGAAATTACAGCTGCTCCAATTGTGCCTCTGTAAAGTCAATATTATGATAAACCCGCTGTACATCATCATTGTCTTCCAAAGCATCAATAAGTTTCATTACCTCCTGAAAATGAACAGCTTCTTCAATAAGTACCCTTGTTTTAGGAATACGTTGCAACTCTGATGTTTCCACCTCCACGTTCATATCATCTAGCAACTTTTGGATATTGCCGAAAGCCTCCATAGCACCGATGATATTGATATAGCCATCATCAAACTCTACTTCTTCGGCACCGGCATCAATAAGCTCCAGCGTAAAATCATCCTCGTTAATATTTTCCGGTATTTTGATGGTAAAAACCCCTTTTCTATCGAATATAAATTCAAGAGAGCCGTTTGTTCCCAGGCTTCCTCCAAGCTTATTTAAGATCGCGCGGACGTCTGCAATGGTTCTGTTGAGGTTGTCGGTAGCACATTCGATAAAGATGGGAATGCCATGAGGGGCATAGGCTTCATAAGTAGGCTCATAGAAATCTGACCCTTCCGCGCCAGCGCTCTTTCTAATTGCCCTTTCTATATTGTCCTTCGGCATGTTGGCGCCCTTGGCATTTTGAATGGCCAGCCGTAGTCTGGGATTGCCTTCCGGGTCAGGACCACCCTCACGCACGGCTACAGCAACTTCTTTAATGAGTTTGGTAAATATTTTCCCGCGTTTAGCATCCAGGGCTCCTTTTTTTCGCTTGATAGTAGACCATTTGCTATGTCCTGACATATTTCCTTTTTTTTACCTGATGTATTAAGTATTATTTACTCTAACAGCTTTGGCATTGAGTCTGTTTTTAAAATATACATTCAGCATGACTCCCACGATCACCATGCCCATGCCAAGGTATGCCAGTACACTGTATGTTTCTCCGAAAAGCACGTAGCCATAGCCGAGTGCGTAAATAATGCCTATGTAGTTGATATTTGCTATTTTCGAAAGCTCGTCACTTTGGTAGGCAACAGTCATAAAGTACTGGGCAATCTGCGTTAGTACACCGATGCTCAACAGCACAACCCATTCCATACCCTGCGGACTCACCCAGTTAAAACTGGTATAAATGGCAGCCAGAGGCGCAGTCACCAGAGGGAAATAAAAGACAATGACCAATGGATTTTCACTGGTCTTGAGCTTCCTGATTATATTATAGGCCAGTCCGGCAAATATGCCTGCAAACATACCCAAAACCATATAAAGCGCCGAAACCCGGGTATCCACGCCCTCTATAACTACAATGCCCGCAAAGGAGATGGCAAAGCAAAGCCATTGCTTCCAGTATACTTGCTCTTTAGCGATGAAAATTCCTAAAACTGTGGTAAAAATTGGTGCCAGATAATGTAACGTTACTGCGCTGGCCAGAGGAATATTTTGAAGGGTGATAAAATACAAGGTGAGTGATATGGCACCAGCAGCACCTCTAAGAATTAGTAGTTTCTTATTATTCCCCATGACAGGCACCTTTTTCCTTCGCAGAAAAAAATAACTCAGCAAAAAACTGATTACAGACCGAAACAAGATTATTTCAACTGCAGGAATGTGCGGCAGCAGCTTCACCAGCACATTCATGGTGCTGAAGAAAAACGAGGCCATCAGCATATACTTGACACCTTTGGAAAGCTTCATTCAGATTTTTTTGCAAACTTCGCTTAAAACAGACACAAAAAAAAGGCGGTCTTTTTACAGACCGCCTTTGAACCTAAATTAAACATGAAAAAATCTACAATTACTTTGCAGTAAATAAAAAAAATTATTGTCTCTATTATATCAAAAAATGCAGTTAGCTTAAAAAGTGTAAGTCAAAAAAATAAATTGCTAACTCAAAAAGTTACTGAGACAAAAAATATAGTTAAAATTAAAAATCTCTAAATAAAAAATCAGATCAGAAAATCGTCTTTTACAATTTCCGATCTGATAAGTATATTGCCAACAGTGTGCCAGCGAAAAATTATTTTTGACCCAATTTTGCAGATGGCTGCTAATGAGCACTAAAAGGGGAAAATTATTTTTATTTATTTTTTAGAAACAAAATAGCATATCAAATTGATAAAATCGCTCGCAATATGATAAGATACCTGTACCTACCTCAATTTATGAAAGATTCCTCCCATTTATTGACAAAGAGAATCTCCTCCAGCGGCTTTCTGTTTCTTAACTGCTGCTCACCTTCCTGCAAACTATCGGGCAATATGGACGCCTCAGCTACATAACCTAATGCCACTACTGCAACCGCATCATAGGCCTTTGGAATCCCGAAGGCTTCACGGGCTATTTCAGGATCAAAGCCAGCCATTTGATGCATATACAAATCATCTTGTACAGCCTGCAGTGACATCGTCGTTACTGCCTGTCCAGCGTCATAAAAATAATGTTTATTAGGTTTTCCGTTGTGACTGAAGGTCTTTTTAGCACATACCAAAATCAATACAGGCGCATTCTTAGCCCAATCCTGGTTAAACTTCACTAAGGTGTCCAAAATTTTATCGTAGGATCCTGTCATTTCCGATTTCTGACCTACAATAAACCGCCACGGCTGCTCATTAAAAGAAGAAGCTGCCCAGCGAGCAGCTTCAAATATTTTGACGAGGAGTGCTTCCTCAACCGGCTTACCGCTGAAAGCCCTCGGGCTCCATCGCTTTAATATATTTTCATTTAACTTTTCGCTAGTTTGTGCAATCTTATGGTCCATTTTATACTTTATTGGCTTCTAAAACTAAATCTATTGCTAGGGGTATTTTAAAATAAAAACGACTTCCCTGTCCGAGTTGGCTGCTAACCCCAATACTGCCTTTATGCTCGTCAATCACTTCCTTACTAATAGCCAAACCCAAACCCAGGCCGCTCTTATTTCGCTTTCCATCGACTGTAAATTGAACAAAGCGATTAAATACCTTCGGAATGTGTTCTTCTTCAATGCCTGGCCCCTTGTCCACTACCGCAAATTCAATGTCTTCACCTCTTCTTAAAACTTCGATCCGTATTAACCCACCTGGAGGGGAATATCGCACCGCATTGGTTAAGAAATTGATTAGTACCCAGCTTATTTTTTCTGCATCTACATTGATCTCCGGCAAGTTCGGTTCAACCAATTGCTCCAGTCTCAAGTTCTTTTCCTTCATTTGCAATTCTATAGGTGCCTTGCTGTACTCTACTAGCAATTCTGCGGCAACTGGCTTTCTATCTAAAATAATGTTGCCACTTTCCACCTTCGACAGATCCAACAGCTCTCCAACCATTTTAATCAGTCGCTGCACCTCCCCTTTCATGGAGCCTGTTATTTTTGATTGCTCTTCGTTAAGATCACCGAATCGCTGATCCTGCAAAAGCATTAAACTCATATTGATTGCAGAAAGAGGTGTTTTTAATTCATGCGACACTACCGCAATAAAGTTGGATTTCGCTTCATCAGATTTCTTAAAGGCAGTAACATCTTTTAAAAACAGGATATAGCCTAGAAATTTTCTGTTGCTATCTTTCTTGTTATCATAAACGGGGACCACATCTTTAGTAAAATAAGCGTACTCATTTTCTCCCTTAGGCAATTTCAGAAAATTACTGTATGTTTCGTTTTGTTCACTACTATTACTGCTTCTATCATTACCATGAACAGTAAGCAGCAATTCCCGCATAACCTCGTTTTCCAACGCTATGTCTTTGGCCCTTTTACCCACCAAACTACCTTCTTCTTCGCCCATAATAGCGAGGCCAGCACCGTTTACTAATATAATCTCCTGCCGTTCATTTAAGATAATTAGCCCATCATTGACGCTTTTTATAATAGACTCTATGCGACTTTTCTGAGCAATTATCTCGTTTAAATTACTCATTTCGTATTCCCGCAATTTAATAGACATATCATTGAATGCAGTAAGCAAATCGCCCAATTCACTCTCAGATTCTACTTCAATCTGCTGATCATAATTGCCTGACGATATGGCTTTTATCTTTTTAGTAAGGTCTACAATGGGTTGGACTATATGCTGAGGAATTTTGTAAAGAAATATGCCAGTGATAACCATTAGCAATACGGCCAAGACTACAACATATATATTTACTCTGAAATAAAGCTTCTGCGCCTCAGAGTCTTTGCGACTGAGTGCGGCGTGATTGAGGCTATTGAGGTTGGTACTGGTCTCCCTTAAAATCTCATTTTGTCGTTGCAGTGAACCAAAATATAAGCTTACTCTGTCGCTGCTGTGGCGAAACATGTCTATATAGCTCTCATATAAAGCATATTCTTCCTGCAGACTTTGCACAAGACTACCCTCGCTAGGTTCAGTAATATGTTCGCTGAGAATTTTAAGGTTATTATGAAAAAGCTTGCGCTCAGAATTTAGAATTTCCAGCAGTATATCTTCATTATAATTTTTCCCCAGACAAACCCTGCTCATAATTTGATCCATCTTCGAAAGCGATAATACCAGTTCTTCTGAAGCTTTTATAGATCGATAATTTTCCTTCAGCACTTTTTCAGAAGCATTGCTCAGGCTCCCCAGAGAATAGACAAAAGCTCCTGCGAGGAACAATGTCAGTACCAGGATAAATGAAAATCCTAAAAATATCTGGGTTTTAATTTTCATTTTTTAACTCTATATACTAAATGTTATAGCCTTTAAGATCATTTAAAAAATAATTAATCGAGTCCGTACTCTTTCAACTTCCTATATAAAGTAGCTAGCCCTATATCAAGTCTTTTTGCAGCTTCAGATTTATTGCCATCAGCCTGGTGCAAAACTTTTAATATATGCTCTTTCTCGACTGACTTCAGGTCAATCAACGAGCTTCCGCTATTTGCTGAAGCACCATTTGCTCCACCGCCATGCACTAGTTCGTCTGGAAGCGTATCAACAGTCAGCTCAGTGCCGTCTGCCAGAATTACAGCTCTTTCAATAACGTTTTTTAACTCCCGAACATTGCCCGGCCAACTATGTCTTTGCAGGTGTTGGACAAATTCCCTGCTCATACCAGACACATTCTTATTGAGTTTATCAGCATTTGTCTTAACAAACTGTATAGCAAGGAGTTCTATATCATCTTTTCTTTCTCTTAATGAAGGTATATCAATTGCAAATGTACTTAATCTATAATATAGATCTTTCCTGAAATCGATGTCACTGTCTTCTCTTAAAAGCTCTCGATTGGTTGCTGCAACAATACGAACATCAATAGGAATAGGAGTAGTATCGCCGACACGATTAATTGTGCGGCTTTCTAGTGCTCGTAAAAGTTTGGCCTGTAAGTCTGCACTCATCTCTCCAAGCTCATCTAAAAAAATAGTTCCTCTGTCAGCCACCTCAAAATATCCTTTTTTGTCTGCACTGGCACCTGTGAAGGCTCCTTTTTTATGTCCAAAAAGTTCTGACTCCTGCAAATCTTTAGGAATAGCGGCACAATTGATGGCTATAAATGGCCCTTTTCGCCTTCTACTCGCCAAATGAATTGCCTCAGCCAGCAATTCTTTTCCTGTTCCGGTTTCTCCTAAAATTAAAACAGTTGTATCAGTAACTGCGACTTTCTTGGAAAGTTCGATCATTTTATTAATCGGGCCAGCTTTTCCAAGAATTTTTGCAAAACTGGACTTCGACTCCAGTCGGTGCTCGAGTTCCTGCAGTTGTCGGTTTAACAAAGCTTTTTCTACCGCTTTAGTAGCCACGAGTGGTAGTTTTTCGTCTCCGTCTCCTTTAGTGAGGTAATCGAAAGCACCGAGTTTCATGGCACGGACACCATCTTTTACATTCCCAAAAGCTGTAAGAACAATTACTTCGGTCAGAGGAAAATCTTTCCTTACTTCTTTGGTAAATTCGATGCCGTTAGTATCAGGAAGCATGACATCCGTGATAAGCAGATAGATATCTTCAGCACGCAAAATCTCACGACCGGAAGCAACATCTCCGGCAGTAAAGACCTTAAAACCTTCTAAGGATAGAATTTTTGACAATAAATCACGAAGACTGTCTTCGTCTTCAACAATAA
>JBGSXH010000126.1:0-19978 GCA_041751515.1 Cyclobacteriaceae bacterium
CCATGCTTGGTTTCTATTGTAATAAGATGTTCCTTCTCAGCGGAACAGGCAGCCAGGCCGAGAAAAAGCAGGCTTAAAGCGTATAATCGAAATTGTATCTTCATATTTAGTCAGTTTCAGTCTTTTTAAACGTTAACTATCGCGGTATTACCAGCGGATGAAATTCAAAGTTATCGGTTCTAAAGGGTGAAGCGGGTAAGCCTTCCATATTATAAAGATTTGCTCCATCAGGATTATCCGCCCAGCCATATCTTACAGCCGCGGGAGATTGCACATCTGCACTCCATACGATGACCTTATCACCCTCCACCCTGGCTTTCGCCCAATAGAAAACACCATTTTCTCCTGCAATGGCAAAATGCTTTAATGCTTCACCTTTGGCCATGAGTCCGCTGCCGGTGTGGGTAAAAGATAGTATCACCTTATCACGGTCTATGGTCATGGCATCATAGATGGGCCCCATATGGGTGATATCATCATTATAAGCAACTTTTCGGGCCACCAGAGCCAATCTTTCGCCGAGTGTTTTTTTATCTAATGGATGAATATCATTCCATTCTCCAACATCTATGGCCACAGCCATGCCCGTGTTGGGCACTTCCAGAGTTTGCAGTTGTGCTTCTCTTAGCAAGGCCCAGTTGCTATGGAATGGCCTAATGGGTGGCACCAGGTAGTTGGCCAGTTGAACATACAAAAATGGCAGCTCAGGCGCTTGAAAATGTTCTCGCCAGTCTGCTATTAAAGTTTCCATGAGCGCTGCATACTCCATTGGATTGCCCACATCAGATTCACCCTGATACCAGATCACTCCTTTCAACTTCGCCTTTAATAAAGGAGCAATTTTCCCATTGAACAGCCCCGTTGGCTGCCAGCGCACAAAGGTTGGGGGTGGCAGTGGTGGCATGATGGCGCCAAATTTAAATTTCCAGTTTCCTGCAAGGCTAATACTGTCTTTTCCTGAAGTAATTTCATAGGGTTTATCGGGTACAAAGCCGCCCAAACCACTTTCATTTATGACTCTGATAGTGATGATATTTTTACCACTCCTGAGCGTTCCGGCAGGTATTGTATATCTACGGGGAGGATACTGGTACCCCGTGGTGCCCACAAAAGTGCCGTTGATATAAACGGAGTCACTATCGACCACCCGGCCGAGTTCAATATTCACGGCTTTATCAATGAAATTATCAGGAACTTCAAACGACTTTCGGAACCACACTACACCATTAATCGCTGAGGCTGTATCTAGGGACCAATACCCCGGTAGGGTGAAGTCATTCCAGTCGTTATCATCTATGTTATTGTCATACCACGGAATATGCTGTTTCCCCTGGTCATTTTGATTTATTGTAGTATGCCATAAGGTATGAATGGCTTTATCTTTTGCTTCTATCAGTGCTATGGTGAGGCTATCTGAAAATCTTGCTGCGGTTTTTAATTTTTCAGGATATTCTTTAAGCGCCCTGGCACTCATCCAGGCATCAGCGGGAGACCCTCCCAAACTGGAATTGATCAGACCGACGGGCACATTGTATTGCGCTCTTAAGGCGCTGCCATAAAAATAAGCCAATGCCGAAAATTGTGGCAAGGTAGCTTCCTCCGCAATCAGCCATTCACCAGCCTCCAGATCGTCATGCTGCACATTAAAATCGTAGCGATCGGGAACGTGAAAATAACGCAATGCATTGTCGGCACCCGCACTGAACACATCCGGGTACAAAGGCGCGACCCTATACAAAGGTAGTTCCATATTGGACTGACCGGAGCACAACCAGACGTCACCAATGAGGATATCTTTAACATTTACTGTATTGTTGCCCTTCAGCACCATTTCGAAAGGCCCTCCTGCATCCATGGCGGGTAGGCTGATTTGCCATTTGCCATCTGCATCAGCGGTAGTATTGTAGGAATTTTCGTTAAAACTGAGGACGATGGCTTCGCCCTCATCTGCCCAACCCCAGATGGTAAGCGCAGTTTCTCGTTGTAAAACTATACCATCACTGATGAGCTTTGGAAGAACAATATTACCAAGAAGCGACGGAACGTTCAGTAAAAAGACACAAAGTGAAACCGAAAATAATCTTAAGTACCAATGCTTCATAGTTGAGGGTATAGTTTGATGGAAGTTATTCTCTTCCTAAAGTAGCCTTTATTTGTTCCAGAATTTCTGCCCCACCCAGGTCCAGCACTTCATTGCCAAGTCGCACACCCAGTGCTTCCCCCTGGTCCTGACTACCCGTAACACTGGTACGCACCATTTCCTGACCATCCAGGCTTATAATGCCGCCCTCAAGTGTGAGTGTATTGTCTTTAAGATCTGCCAATGCGAACACAGGAATGCTGCAGCCGCCTTCAATGGTTTTTAAGAATGCACGCTCCGCCTTCAGTCTTTTTTCTGTTGCAGTATGGTTAACAAGTTTACGAATGAGCTTCTTTTTAGCGGGAGCCAGGCTAGTAGCCGCCTCTATGGCAACAGAACCCTGGCCAACAGCAGGAATAAACTCCTCCAAAGTCATATGGGCCTTGATGTGTCGATGGTAGTTCATGCGAAAAACACCTGCGTAGGCAAGCATGAGTCCATCACATTGGCCTTCCTCCATTTTTCGCATTCGGCTCTGGAGATTTCCCCTGATCTCGATAGTTTTAACATGAGGATAAAAGTGCTTTAAAAGGGCCTTTCTTCTGGTGGAAGATGTTCCAATGACCAGGTTTTCATTTTTAAGGTCTACAGAGGCATTTTTACTAACTACTACATCATGCACCTGCTCACGCTCCGTAAAAGCAATTAGCTCAAAGCCTATCGGTAAGGTCGACTGCATATCTTTGGCGCTATGCACTGCTATATCAATATTGCCTGCAGCCAACTGGTCTTCAATTTCTTCCGTAAAGACGCCTTTGCTACCAATTTTGGCAATAGATACATTTTGTATTTTATCGCCTTTGGTTTCTATGGTAATAATTTCTGTTTGTAAGCCCTCTTTTTGCAAAAGCTCCTGCACATGGTAAGCTTGCCATAAAGCAAGCTTACTACCTCTTGTTCCTATCCGAATAACTTCGTCCATATCATTCTACTGCCGCAGCAGTTAAACCTTTATTTTATCTTTATTAATTTGCTTTTTGGAGCTATTCCGCTCAATATATTCAATGACTTTTCCAGCAACATCAACCGAAGTGGCTTTTTCAATCCCCTCCAGTCCCGGTGAGGAATTGACCTCCAGTATTAATGGGCCACGGGCAGACTGAAGCATATCTACACCTGCAACCGAAAGGCCCAGGGCCTTAGCAGCCTTTAATGCGGCAGATTTTTCCGCCCTGCTTAATTTATAAACAGAAGCAGAGCCTCCGCGATGGAGATTACTTCTGAACTCTCCCTCCTTACCCTGACGCTTCATAGCGCCAACCACTTCTCCGTCTACGATAAATGCACGTAAGTCCGCTCCCTTCGCTTCTTTGATAAATTCCTGGACAATCACCCTGGCTTTCAATCCGTGAAATGCTTCAATAACAGATTGGGCAGCTTTACGAGTTTCTGCCATGACTACGCCCAAGCCTTGTGTGCCTTCCAGCAACTTTATAATTAGCGGTGCGCCACCAACTTGCTCTACGAGGTTTTTTTCTTCACGGCTGTAATTGGTAAAGGCGGTCTTGGGCATACCCAGTCCATCTCTGGAGAGAATTTGCAAACTGCGCAGTTTATCTCTGGACCTGACGATGGCTTGAGACTCCACTGCGGTGAATACGCCCATCATCTCAAACTGTCGTACAACAGCTGTACCGTAAAATGTAACGGAGGCACCGATTCTTGGAATGATCGCATCAATATCAGTTAGTTTTTCTCCTCTGTAATAAATGCTGGGTTCGTTTTTTTCAATGATGATATCGCACTTTAAGTGGTCGATAATCAAGGCTTCGTGACCTCTTTCTTTAACAGCTTCCTCCAGTCTTCGGGTAGAGTACAGATCGTGGTTTCGGGATAAGATGGCAATGCGCATAGGTGTTATTTTTTTCGTTGGCTATAGGATAAATTTTCTTCTGATACATCTACGACAAATCGATTACGGAGTAGTTTTCTGCCCAATAATATCGGAAACTTCATGGTACTTCTATCTGTTAATGAGAACTCAGTTCTGATAAGTTTGTTAAAGACGAGCACCTTGGTTTTAATAACGTAGCGCTTTTCAATATGGCCGGTGGAGCTTTTGACATTTTTTCTGATAAAATCGGTTGTTTTGAATTCTTGTTTACCTAATCCATGAATTTTCGATCCTGGAATATGAAAGGTAATAAACTGCTTTCCATCAATATCCCTTAATTTGATTCTTGAACAATGTATAGCTGAAGTATATGCCCCGGTATCAATTTTAGCCTTCACTTTTTCCAACCCAAATTCGGGAAGATCAATAATGTCGTGCCTGCCAATAACAATTTTTTTTCTCATATACCAAAAATTTAAACCCATGCTATCCATCCTTTAGAAAGTAGGGCTACTATTAATTTCAGATATTTACTTTCATAATAAGCATCTGAAAAATAAAATGTTACGCTTTAAAATATTGAGCAAGCAATAAAGATAAATCGAAAAATAAAATTTTCGGACTCGCATTTCGCTCTAAATGATACAAAGCTTCGCTGAATTGCTCGCTAATGCTTGCAATTTTATCTTCATTCAACGTCCTTGCGAACTTTGTGCTGAATTCTTTCTCCGGTCCACTGGCCCTGGACAATGATGAAGCTCCTACCAAAGCCAGCAAACTTTCCCTGAACATGTTAAGTCCATATTGCAGCAGCACGCGCTGGCCCACTTTGTTCATGCGATGGAAATTTTCTGCAAAGTCATATATTTCTACAAAACTCCAGCTGTAGCAGTACCGCATCCATTGGCGGAACCACTCATGGCTATCGTCTTCCACTTCGCTGAGCAACTCGTAAGCACTTCGAAGACTGCCTTCTGCCAGCGGCACAACAGTGGCCAACTGGCTTTCAGAAACGCCTTTTTTGCTCAAAATAGTGGCGAGTTCCGTACCATCAAAATTGCGAATATAAAACTTCTGAGTTCTGGAGGTAATGGTAGATAAAAGACTATCCACATTATTGCTGACAAGAAGGAATATTGTTTGCCCAGGAGGTTCTTCAAGCACCTTTAGCAGTGCATTGGCAGCAGCAGCATGCAAAAACTCTGGCAACCAAAGGAGCATAATTTTATATTTTCCTTCAAAGGGCTTTAGGCTTAAAGCTTGTCGAATTTCACGACTTTCCTGCTTAGAGATATTGAGTTGCTTGTTTTCCCCACCAAAAGCGTTGCTCCAGTCGTTGACATTGCCGAAAGGATTTTCCAGTAAAAACCTGCGCCACTCGGGTAAAAACCTTGTACTTATGGCCTCCTTGGAAGGAATATTTTTGGTCGCGGATACTGGGAAGGCAAAGTGCAGGTCGGGGTGAATAAGTTTGGCCATTTTAATACAAGAGGCACATTTGCCGCAGGCATCGTTTGTGTCGGGATGCTCGCAATTGAGGTAGGTAGCAAAAGCCCAGGCTAAGGGCAGAGTAGCTGTACCTTCCCTGCCAAAGAAAAGCTGAGCGTGTGCAATATGGTTATTGGCAACACTGTTACGCAGCTTATCTTTAAAATCTTCTAAACCCTCAATATCCGAAAATCGCATGTTAGGCGCTTAAATGGCTTGTTTTTCCCAGGTTCTGTAAATCCCGGAATCCTCAAAATGACTCACTAATGTTTCTCTTTCCTCCGAAGATAAGGCTTTGCCACGTCTGGCCATTACTTTTTCTGCAACTTCGAAAAATTTCTTCAACTGAAAAGTGGTAAACCCGGAAGCGCCACCCCAGGAAAAAGAGGGTATAAAGGTCCGGGGAAAGCCATCACCGAATATATTGGCGCCGACACCCACAACTGTACCGGTATTGAACATGGTATAGATACCGCATTTGGCGTGATCACCCATCAGTAAGCCACAGAATTGAAGCCCAGTATCTGCAAATTTATTGTCGGCAAAACTCCAGATTTTCACATTAGCATAATTATTTTTCAGGTTAGAAGTATTGGTGTCGGCACCCAAATTACACCATTCTCCAATAACGCTATTGCCTAAAAAGCCATCATGCCCTTTGTTGGAGTAGGCGAAAAGTACTGCGTTGCTAACTTCGCCCCCAATTTTACTGTAAGGACCTACGGTAGTATCTCCGCGGACTTTGGCGCCCATGTTCACCGCCGCATTTTCACATAAGGCAAATGGCCCTTTGATCAATGCACCTTCGGCAACACTGCTATTTTTTCCCAGGTAGATGGGCCCATCCTCAGCATTGAGTACAGCAGCTTTAATGTTGACACCTTCCTCTATAAAAATATTTTCCTTGCCGTAAACTATTGTATGTGGATCCGTCAGGGGCAGGCTCTCTCGGTGCTGCGTTATCTGAGCATAATCTCTGCGAATGGCCTCTCCATTCAGTCTGAAAATATCATGGGCAAAGGAGAGGTGCAGTGGCGATTCACCATAGCTTTTAAATTGGACGGCTGCGGGCATTGCAGCAGTATCGAAATACGCCCTGGTCGTATTTTCATCTGCCTTGAATGCGAGCAGCTTTCCTTCGTACATTAAACCTTCTCCCAACTTCAGGCCTTCAATCTGCGCTAACAGTTGCTGATCTGGAAAGAAGGCACCATTGATAAGGCAGTTTTCAGCAGCTATTTTCAGAGGGAAACGATCGCTGATGATATCGCTATGGAAAGCAACCGAAGACTTGGTAGCATGTTGCCACTTTTCGGCTATAGTAAAAATACCCACTCGAATGGCAGCCACCGGGCGGGTGAAGGTAAACGGCAGCAGGGCAGCCTTCACCTCCTGCTGATCAAACAAAATGATGTTCATAGCACAAAAATAAAAAAGTCTCCCACTTATTTGAATTGGGAGACTTTAAATATCGTTTATTAAAACAATTATTTCTTTTTATACCTTTTGTTGAACTTCTCAACCCTACCTGCAGCATCAAGATAAATCTTCTTGCCAGTATAGAAAGGATGTGAAGCAGAGCTAACTTCTACTTTTACTAAAGGATAGGTGTTGCCATCCTCCCACTCAATTGTTTCGCTAGAGCTAACCGTAGATTTTGTCAAAAATTTAAACTCGCTGGTAGTATCCAGGAAAACCACTGGTTTGTACTCCGGATGGATATCTTTTTTCATTGTTATAATATTTTAAATAAATGCTTTCCGAAAGAGGGCACAAACTTACGATATTATTATGAAAATATCAAATACCTCATTGTTTATCCCTGTGAATTTTCGTAACAAAACTGTCTCACATTAATGAGCACCATAGTTTTGAAGATTCAAAGTTAACAAAATTTGATTTTGTATCTCCTTTTTGCATTAAAAGTGTTACTAATCCCTGATAACCAGTATATATTTCAGTCATTTATATAAATTGCATGGCAATTTCTTTGATGATCTTTTCATATAGTAAAGCCCCTTGGCATCATCAATCATTCTGCTTCATAAAATATCGATAATGAAAAAAATACTTTTAGTCAGTTTATTGTCTCTACTGGTAGTTTGTGTCCATGCCCAAAGTGTCTTCGCACCGTTAAATGCAGATTATTACCATTTACTGGACCGTTATGAAATAAAGCAGGGCACCTTTGAGCCAGGTTTCCATACAAGTTCTAAACCCTATACCCGCAAATCGATCGCCACTATGGCAGAAAGGCTTTTGCAGGACGAAAACTACCAATGGAACGACCGCGATAAATTTAACCTCAACTATCTGGCGATAGACAGTTGGGAATGGACAGACTCTACCGAGTACCAAAGCCGCAATCCGGTATTTAAAAATTTCTACAGGGCAAAGTCAGATTTATACCATGTAGATGAACCAGCATTTGACCTGCATGTAAACCCGGTACTTTACCTGGGTGTGGGCGCAGATAGAGGCTTTGAGGGAACCCACTACGTGAATACCCGGGGCGTGGAAGTACGTGGAATGATTGATAAGAAAGTAGGTTTTTACAGTTTTATTGGTGAAAACCAGGCACTATTCCCTGCTTATGTGCGGGGTCGTATAAGAGATACGAATGTCGTTCCTGGTGAAGGCTTTTGGAAGGGTTTTGGTGAAAATGCTGTTGACTTTTTTACGGCGCGCGGCTATATCACTTTCAATCCGACTGAACACATTGGCATACAGTTTGGCCATGATCAGAACATCATCGGCAACGGAGCACGCTCACTCATTCTTTCCGATTACGCACCCAGCTATCTTTTTCTCAAAACCCATGTGGAAGTGTGGCGTTTTAAGTATTCCAACCTTTTTACCCAAATGTATGCCGATGCTTATGCTACCGGCGGCGGTTCTTTGGCAAGAAGATTCCCGCGCAAGCATCTGGCCAGTCACCATTTAAGCTTTAATATCAGTGATAATTTTAATTTAGGCGTATTTGAAACCATTGTTTTCGGAAGGACCGATACGGCTATGGTGGGTAGCTCCTTTGACATTGCTTACCTGAACCCGGTAATTTTCTACCGGGCAGTAGAGCAACAGGGTGGCAGCCAGCATAACTCTATCTTAGGAGCAGACTTTAAATGGAACTTCCTGAAACATTTTTCCATGTACGGGCAATGGATATTTGATGAATTCCGCCTGGACCAAATACAGGCCGGGGAAGGCTGGTGGGCCAACAAATGGTCTGGTCAAATAGGCTTAAAGTATATTGATGCATTAGGTATTCCTAACCTGGACCTGCAGGGTGAATTCAATTTCTCTCGACCTTATATGTATGCTCATCGTTTCATCGAAACCAACTATGCGCACTACAGACAACCTTTGGCGCATCCTTTGGGGGCTAACTTCAGAGAAATCATGGGCATCATGCGCTACCAGATCAGTCCACGTCTGCAATTTACAGGCAAAGCATTCATGGCCATGTATGGCACAGATACTGGAGAGCCGGGCTCTAATGTTGGCCAAAACATACTATTGGATTACCGTAGCAGAGACACCGAATTTGGCAACGAAATAGGCCAGGGAGTAGGAAATGATCTGCTTTTCGTAGACTTGACAGCATCATACCAGCTCAGGCATAACCTTTTCATAGACCTGCAACAAACTTTCAGAAGGCTGGATAGTGAAGTAGAAGCCCGCAGCAATACTACTAACTTCACGGGCATTGCTTTAAGACTCAATGTGGCCAGGCGTGAGCATATGTTTTAATCGCATTCCAGTATTGGAAACGAATTGGTGATATCAGGATTAATCCCCTAAATTGCAGCGATATTATAGCAGAAACGCTTATGTGAAGCGGCTCTGGCCAAGCAATTGATTAGTCCTGATGAAAACATACCTTAGAATACTGGCCTATGCCAGGCCTTTGAGAAGATATTTGCCGCAGTATATCCTATTCTCCTTACTGGGTATTATTTTCGGTCTTATCAACTTTACATTATTAAAGCCATTGTTCGATGTGCTTTTCGGTCAGGTCAAAGAGGCTGATATAGCACAGTACCGCCAAATGCCCGACTTTGGGTTGAGCATTGATTATTTTACACATCTTTTCAACCATTACTTTCTTCAGATCACCGAGACGCATGGTAAGGTGGGGAGCTTGTTCTTTGTATGCCTGGTTATTGTCGTGTCTGTTTTCTTATCGAATCTATTTGTGTATTTATCATCCATCACGCTGGCAGAAATTCGCGCCAAGGTAATACGCAGCCTGCGCATGGATATTTTCGGCAAAGTAAGTGACTTGCATCTGGGCTTTTTTTCCGATGAACGCAAAGGCGATTTAATGTCCCGAATTACCAACGACGTGCAGGAAGTGGAAAACTCAATCGTAAGCTCCTTAAAGGTGGTTTTCAAAGAGCCGGCTACCATTATCATCTATTTTATTGCCTTGTTTACCATGTCCTTTAAGCTGACATTGTTTACATTAATTCTATTGCCCATCTCCGGTACCATCATCTCGGAAATTACCAAGCGGCTAAAGAAAAAAGCGCGCCAGAGCCAGGAATCTTTAGGACGAATCGTCAACATTCTCGATGAAACCTTATCGGGCATGCGGGTCATAAAGGCATTCAATGCCAGACCTTATGTGGTAGATAAATTTGACCAGGAGGTTAACAGATACGCGAATATTAATGTCAGTATGGCCCATAAAAATGAACTGGCCTCACCATTATCTCAATTTATGGGCGTGAGCGTGGTGGCTGGTATATTGCTATACGGAGGCACCATGGTACTCAATAACAACTCCGCATTGGATGCAAGCGAGTTTTTTGTGTACATCGTCATTTTCAGTCAGATCCTTAACCCGGCCAAAGCCATCTCATCCGCTTTTTCTACTATTCAGAGAGGGTTGGCTTCCGGGGAACGCATCTTTTCGGTGATTGATACCAAACCCGCCATCGCAGACAAGGCAGATGCAAAGGCCATGACAACCTTTAATGAAAGCATTACCTTTAAAAACGTACAATTCAAATATCAGGACGAAACGGTGCTCAAAGATATCAATCTCACCATCCCGAAAGGTAAAACCGTTGCACTGGTAGGTCCTTCCGGAGGCGGCAAATCAACACTAGCCGATCTGGTGCCGAGATTTTATGATCCTGCAGAAGGAGAGGTGCTCCTCGATGGTGTTTCACTACAGGATTATACTACCGCTAGCATCCGCAGCAAAATGGGTATTGTTACCCAGGAAAGTATCTTATTTAATGACACGATTTTCAACAATATCGCTTTTGGCATTCCTGATGCAAGTGCTGAAAATGTTGAACAGGCTGCCAGAATAGCAAATGCGCATGATTTTATAATAGAAAGCCCGCAGGGATATCAAACGGAAATCGGCGACCGGGGCTCCAGGCTTTCCGGGGGGCAGCGACAGCGACTTAGCATCGCACGTGCCGTACTTAAAAACCCGGACATTCTCATATTAGATGAAGCCACCTCCGCTCTGGATTCGGAATCTGAAAGGCTGGTGCAGGATGCATTGAACAAATTGATGCAAAACCGTACATCACTCGTTATTGCCCACCGACTCAGCACCATCCAACATGCTGATATGATTGTAGTATTAAAGCATGGCGAAATTGTTGAAACCGGAAGCCATACTGAACTGTTGCAACTGAACGGACTTTATAAAAAACTCAATACCATGCAAACACTATAGTGTTTTAATATTAATTTTTTGTATTATTAACCATTCTTAATACCAATGCTATGAAAAACATCAAACTAATATTTTATGTCCTTTACGGGCTAATGGTGCTGGGCACCCTGTATATAGCATTTGACCTGGAGGGTTTATTTTCCCGCTATGGCAGATTAACTTTTATTGATTTTTTACAAGGATGGATTATCGCCACCATCGTCTTTATGATAGCCGTGGTGGTCGTGGAACAATGGCAAGCAGCTAATTTCAGAAGCCAGATTAAAAAACTGGAAAAGGAGAAAGAGCAACTTAAGTCAAAACTGTACGACCTGGAAGCTGAATTTAAAGAAAATGAAACAAAAATCAACCAGTTCCAATCTAGCTTAAAACCCTCTCAAAAAGAAATGCCAGCTGCATCGCGAGCAGGAGCGCCTTCGCCAGATGCGCAAAATAAGATCACTCCAAGACAAAATGCTCCAAAGGACGAGGGGGCACTTCAGAAAGAGGAAGACAGTAAAGAGAAAAAGGATAAGCAAAATCCTGAAAAACGCTTTTAAGGTGGTGAGTAAGGGTTAAGATTATTGGAAGAAAATATTTACATGGATTATAGCGAAATAGTGTTGGCGGAATTACAGGAAGCTGCCAGCCTTTTGAATAAAGTGCTTGAAGACAAAGCACTGCAAGATAATATTGTGGCAGCTGCTGAGCTGATGGTTTCCAGCCTCCGCAAGGAAGGTAAGCTCATTGCCTGTGGCAACGGTGGCTCCCATTGCGACGCCATGCATTTCGCCGAAGAGTTAAGCGGTAAATATCGGGAAGAAAGAAAGCCTTTGGCGGCATTGGCTATTGCCGAACCTGCTTATTTGACGTGTACCGGTAATGATTATGGGTATGCACAGATATTTTCCCGCTACGTAGAAGGCCTGGGCCGAAGAGGCGATGTGCTTTTTGCAATAAGTACCAGTGGCAACTCTGAAAATGTAAATCTGGCAGCTGAAAAAGCGCAGTCCATGGGCATGAAAGTAGTTGCCCTCAATGGGAAGCATGGCGGAAAGCTCGCGCAACACTGCGATGTAGAAATACGCGTCCCTCACCATGGCTATGCCGACCGCACCCAGGAAATTCATATTAAGATCATACATACTTTAATATTACTGATAGAAAAAATGCTCTGATTATGCTGGCAAAAACTTTCGGCAGTGCCGTTTATGGTGTGGAAGCCTCCACCATTACCATCGAAGTAAGCGTAGGGCAAGGCACCAGATTTTATATGGTAGGCCTGCCCGACAATGCTGTGAAAGAAAGTGAACAGCGGGTAGAGTCCGCCATCAAACAAATCAATTATCATTTTCCACGGACAAAAGTGGTCGTGAACATGGCCCCCGCAGATATCAAGAAAGAAGGTTCTGCCTATGATCTACCCATAGCGCTAGGCATTTTAAAAGCCAGCGATCAGATATTTGCCCCTACACTAGAAGAGTATATTGTCATGGGCGAGCTTGCGCTGGACGGCAGCCTTCGTCCAATTAAAGGAGTGCTGCCCATCGCTATAGAAGCCAGAAAGCAGGGCTTTAAAGGCATTATGTTGCCGACTGTCAATGCACCTGAAGCGGCAATCGTCAATAAACTGGATGTTATACCGGTCAATAATTTAAGCGAAGCGGTCGATTTTTTTGAAGAACGCAATAATATCGCACCTGTAGTACAAGATACCCGGGACATCTTCTTTAGCCAGCTGGATGATTATGCAGCCGATTTTGCGGATGTCCAGGGGCAGGAGAATATTAAAAGAGCGCTGGAAATAGCGGCAGCGGGTGGGCATAATGTGATCATGATTGGTCCTCCGGGTGCAGGAAAAACGATGCTTGCCAAACGTCTGCCCAGTATTCTGCCTCCACTTTCTTTGCATGAAGCGCTGGAAACGACTAAAATTCATTCTGTAGCCGGCAAACTTCCTACCCATGCCTCTTTGATTGCTACCAGACCTTATCGCTCCCCACACCATACGATTAGTGATGTAGCTTTGGTGGGCGGTGGTGGTGTACCACAGCCCGGTGAAATTTCTTTGGCACACAATGGTGTACTTTTCCTGGACGAACTGCCTGAGTTTAAAAGAACGGTGCTGGAAGTAATGCGCCAGCCATTGGAGGAGCGCAGTGTTACCATTAGCCGAGCCAAGGTAAGCGTCGACTTTCCTGCTAATTTCATGCTCATCGCCAGTATGAACCCCTGCCCATGCGGCTATTATAATCATCCGGAAAAGGAATGTGTTTGCCCTCCCGGTGCTGTTCAGCGCTACCTTAATAAAGTCAGCGGTCCGCTGCTGGACAGAATAGACCTGCATGTAGAAGTTACGCCCGTCTCCTTCGATGAAATGACGATGGATCGCAAGCGGGAAAGCAGCGCTGCCATTCGCGAACGGGTAATTACTGCCAGAAAAATGCAAAGCGAAAGATTTGCAGCGGCGGAAGGCACACATTGCAATGCGATGATGCCCTCTCATCTGGTGAAAAATCATTGCAAGATCAATCCGGCAGGGAAAACCCTCCTTAAAACAGCGATGGAAAAACTCGGACTCTCTGCCCGAGCCTATGACCGGATACTTAAAGTTTCCAGAACAATTGCAGATTTAGAGGGCAGCGAGGAAATTCAAATCGGTCATCTGGCAGAAGCCATCCAGTACCGTAGCCTTGATAGGGAAGGCTGGGCAGGGTAAAGCTGGCCCATAAGCATACTGAATGAGATGGATATGATGCAGGATTAAATTATAATAGTTTATTGTTCAATGATAATTAAGTGCACTTTGAGTGACATTATCACTCCCTGACCTGAAGACAGTAAAATATAATGATCTTATGAGCATTACGGCTTTTGGCAAAGTAAAAGTATTGCTTTATTTTGCTGACTGAGTTTTAATTTAAATGCAACACAGGTGAGTGACAAGAAAAGAGGCGAATTTAGCTCGTCCTTCGGATTTATAATGGCAGCGGCAGGGTCTGCCATCGGCCTTGGTAATATTTGGGGGTTTCCCAGCCAAACAGCTAAAAACGGGGGAGCAGCTTTCGTACTTGTTTACTTGGTACTGGCTTTTTTGATTGCCTATCCTGCATTGATGGCTGAGCTTATTATTGGAAGACATGCCAAGTCCAATGCTGTAGGTGCATTTAAGACCATTCAGGGTGGAAAAAACTTTGTTTGGGCGGGCTATATGGGCTTAGTGGTAGCAGGTTTAGTGATGAGCTTTTATGCTATCGTCGCCGGCTGGATGCTTTCTTATGCTTTTGAACCTGCATTAAACGCCGCAGGGCTTCACAAAGCTGCGGTCTGGGCAGTAAGCAATGATACAATCAGCAATATATTATTTACGACACTTTTCTATATTTTGACCATCACCATCATATCCGGTGGCGTTCAAAAAGGCATTGAAAAATGGTCGTCGCGCCTTATGCCTGCGCTTATTGTGATCATCGTTTTGCTAACAGCCTACGTGCTTACCCTGGATGGTGCCATGGAAGGTGCAGCGCTGTACTTATTACCTGACTTTTCGAAGATATTTGACCCCGACCTTATCCTCAGCGCATTAGGACAAGCATTTTTCAGTCTTTCTTTAGGTGTGGGTACTATGCTGGTATATGGCTCTTATATTAGCAAAAAAGAAAACCTAAGCCGGTTGGGCGTATATGTGACGCTTGCAGATATTGGTATCGCCTGCCTTGCCGGCATGCTCATCATCCCTGCCATTTACGTGGCAAAAGCCAGAGGTGCTGAAATTTTTGATGCTTCCGGCACCCTTATCGAAGGAGGTAGCATCGTGTTCCAGGCTTTACCCTATTTGTTTGAAAGTATGGGAGGTATAGGCTCTCTTGTTGCTTTAGTATTTTTTGTGCTGATGTCCATCGCCTCGCTTACATCATCGATATCAATGCTGGAAGTACCGGTCTCTTATGCTGTCGATACGCTCAATAAACCAAGAAAACTTGCTACCTGGATTATCGGAGGCATATTCTGGATTTGCTCTATTGTCATCATTCTAAACTATGAAACGCTATTTGAATTTACCGTTACTTTAACTACAGAGTATAGCCAGCCTGTTTTAGGGCTAGTATTTTCGGTATTTATTGGATGGGTAATGCACAGGAATGTAGTTTTGAAAGAGATTCAGCAAGGATATCCCGAAGCAGAACATAGCTTTTTCTTCAAGTTTTGGCCTTTCTTCGTTAAATACGTCACTCCGGCATTAATTCTTATCGTATTTATTCAATCATTACTGCAGGAGGGGTAGCAGGCGTCGTGCCTGTTCACGCAGCCGATCAAAGCATTGGCCAGTGCTTAGACAATGATCAGAAACAGATCATCAGCGATGATAAAGTCAGCAACTTCCCTTACAGAAATTCCGACTTTATCATTAGCCTATTTCTTTAAAAGTTTTTATTGCCCGTTCATGTAATCAATAGTAAGATTCGCAAGCGCTTTCACGCCTAACAACATTCCAGCTTCATTGATGACAAAGTCTGGTGTGTGGTGCGGGGCAGCGTCCTCAGGCGTTTTACCTTCTTCCAGGCCACCCAGAAAAAAGAAAAATCCAGGTATTGCTTCCTGGTAGAAAGCAAAATCCTCTGCTCCTGTTATTGGTTTGGTAATGATTACTTGCTCTTTTCCTGCTAAAGCTTCGAGTGTAGGTACCATGGCAGCAGTGAGGGTTTCGTCATTAGTAGTAACAGGTGTCTGTTTTCTGATGTTGACCTTGGCTTTAGCTCCGGAGCTTTCCGCTATTTTAATCGCAGTTTGTTCAATTCTTTCGTGAATCTGATCCTGCATATCTTTATTAAAAGTTCTGATTGTTCCTTCAATCTTTACTTCTTCCGGAATAATATTATTTCTCACTCCACCATTGATGATGCCGACGGTAATAATTGCCGGATCATCGGTTAGCGGCACCTGCCGGCTTATAATATGCTGCAGTCCCTGAACAATTTGTGCGGCGGCGGTAATGGGATCCACCCCGTTCCAGGGTGTACTGCCATGCGTTTGCTTTCCTTCAACAGTAATCTGAAAAACATCCGCTGCGGCCATCATGCCACCAGAGCGGTATTTTAAAGTACCCACAGGAGTTTGAGAATTGATGTGAAGACCAAAAATAGCCTCTGCGTCAGGATTTTGGAGAGCCCCTTCCCGGATCATCATATCAGCCCCACCGTCTTCTCCTTCTGGCGAGCCTTCTTCTGCGGGCTGAAAGATAAACTTTACCGTTCCTGGCAAATCATCTTTCACCTCTGCAAGTACCGATGCCACGGCCATCAGAATGGCCACATGGGTATCGTGGCCGCAGGCATGCATCACATCCACTTCCTGTCCTTTATATTCCCCTTTGGCCTTTGAAGCAAAGGGCAAATCTGCACGCTCTTTCACTGG
Organism: Cyclobacteriaceae bacterium; assembly: GCA_041751515.1. Lineage (GTDB taxonomy): Bacteria > Bacteroidota > Bacteroidia > Cytophagales > Cyclobacteriaceae > JBGSXH01. The sequence goes on from JBGSXH010000126.1 coordinate 16,561, forward strand.
CAAAGCATCCATGTCCGCTCTCAACGCCACCACGGGGCCTGGTTTTCCACCTTTCAGGACGCCTACAACACCAGTATGGGCTACTTCCGTCTGCACTTGTAGACCTAGGGCTTTGAGGTGTTCGGCCACCATCGCCGCAGTTTTAAACTCGCGATTCGAAAGTTCCGGATTTTCATGGATATGCCGCCGCCATTCAATCATGTCTTCTTCAAAACCAGCAGCAAGCTCAGCTACCCTGTCCTTCAGGTTTTCCTGGGCAGCTAATGGGAGCATTAACACACATAAAAGTGTGGACAATAAAAATTTTATCATAATGTAATATCTTATGGAATTGTAAATTCAATTATTCAAACTAAATTATAAAATAAAGCATTAAAACAATTATAATTTTGTAAAATTACTGATAACCAGCATAGTATTCTTGTTAAGCGCCTATGACTTTTGAAATCCTTCTGACCCTTGCGATCATTGGCCTTGCGATCATCCTATTCATAACAGAGAAGTTATCCGTGGATACAGTTTCCATTCTGGTCATGGTATTGTTGATGGCAACTGGCATATTGAGTCCGGAAGAAGGATTTGCGGGCTTTAGCAATACTGCTACAATAACCGTCGGGGCCATGTTCGTCATCAGCGCCTCTATTTTTAATACAGGGATTTTACGAGGGCTGGGCAAAGCATTTCTTATGATGATGCGCAAAAGTTTGACGCTGGGCATGACGACAATTATGTTGTTCGCAGGCGGACTTTCAGCATTCATCAATGACACGGCGGTAGTTGCGCTACTCATGCCTACCGTGATACAAGTGGCGAAAAAATCAAGCATTAGCAGCTCGAAAATCCTAATTCCTCTTTCCTTCGGTGCCCTTGCAGGTGGTGTTTGCACTTTGCTAGGCACCAGTACCAACATTCTTGTTTCGGGGATAGCAGTGCGTCAGGGACTCTCTCCCATTGGCATGTTTGAAATGGCACCTGCCGGCATCGTATTTTTGCTGGTTTCCTTGATTTATATGGTTACGGTGGGCCGTAAACTTTTGCCTGATCGCCATGCCGATGAAAGTCTAAGCGAAATTTATAGCGTAGGCGACTATTTTACAGAAGTGGTTTTGCAGGAAAACAGCAAGTTTGTTGGAAGGAAAATCAGTGAAAGTCCCTTATTGAGGGAAATGGAGATTGAGATCATAGAGCTGGAAAGGGGGCCGCATCTGCGTATGAATGCCCACCCACATTTGGTTTTGGAGGCAGGGGATATTTTACTAGTTAAGTGCAATATGGAAAAGCTCAAGCTCATCAAGGAAGTGGTGGGCATGCAGTTAAAAAGTGAGAGCAAACATTTGCGTGATGGCTTCAGCATAGCGAGTTCGAAATTATATGAAGTAATGATATCTCCTGGCAGCACACTTCACGGCAAGTCATTAAAAGCTGCCAAATTTCGCACAATTTATGGGATCAATGTATTGGCCATGCGACACCGGGAAGCCATACTAAAGGCCAACCTAACTGATGTTGTTTTACAATCCGGGGATGTTTTATTGGTCTCTGCTGCCAAAGAAGAAATAGAACAATTGAAGCAAAATGCTAATCTTTTGGTAATTAGTGAATCTGATAACACGCGCTTCCGCTACCGCAAAGTTGTACCCACTATCAGCATTATGGCAGGCGTTATTTTTAGTGCAGCTTTTAATATATTACCCATTGCGGTGAGTGCTGCCATAGGTTGTCTGCTGCTAATTATTTTTCAATGCATATCAATTGAAGAAGCATATAAGGCAGTTGACTGGAAAGTTATATTTATGCTGGCAGGCGTGCTCTCTATGGGCGCAGCGTTGGAAAAAACCGGAGCTGCCGATTATTTGGGGGAAATTCTGATCAGTACCATTGGTGGATACGGGCCGCGGCTAATGGTTTCCGCCTTTTTCTTCATTACTTTTATGATGACTAATTTCATGTCTAACAATGCAACAGCGGCCTTGCTGGCTCCTATCGCTATTATCACGGCTACACGGCTGCAGGTTGACCCTCGTGCATTTTTAATGGCAGTTTGTTACGCGGCAAGTTTTAGCTTCCTGACACCGATCGGCTACCAAACCAATACGATGGTCTATGGACCGGGCAATTACAAATTTATAGATTACTTTAAAGTGGGTACGCCACTGACAATTATTTTTTGGGTCATTGCCTCATTTTTAATTCCTTACTTCTTCCCATTCTGACTTCCTTTGCCCTTTAGGAACTGTAAATCTGAAATTACTTCCTTCATCAACAACACTTTCCAACCAAATATCGCCACCATTTAGTTTTACAAATTCTTTACTCAACTTAAAGCCTAATCCGCTGCCGACTTCATTGGCGGTACCACGAGTGGTAAAATGCAGGTCATCATTAAAAAGACTTTCCTGGACTTTCGCATCCATTCCTACCCCATTGTCTTTGATTGAGATTTCTATAAAATCTTCCTTTTCAGTAAGAGAAATAGTAATGACGCCATTGCTTTCGGTAAACTTAATTGCATTGTTAAGGAGGTTTCTGGTAATCACCTTCAGCATCTCCGCATCAGCAAAACCGTAACACTCGACTTTACAGTCATCTCTTAAAGCAATCTCTTTTTCAAATGCACTTTCTTCCAACAGCGCTACAGACTCGCGCATGATATCATTTAAGTTAATATGCTGTTTGTTGACCTTTATGCCGTTGAGCTGGCTGCTAGACCAACGCAATAGATTTTCCAGAAGATGTTGCATTTGCTCGGTTCGCTGGGCGAGGCTTTTGGTCACCATTTCAAATTCCTCCCGGCTAACATCGCCACTTTGAGTAAGTTTCAAAATTTGAGAAAGTGAATTTAGCGGCCCTCTGACATCATGGGAAATGATGGAGAACAGTTTTGACTTGATAGTATTGGCTTTTGCAAGCGCCTGCTTTTGTCTTTCCAGCTTTTCTCCCTGCTTCTTAAGCGTAAAAGTGCGATGTTCTACTAGAATTTGTAGTTTCTCGTTTTGAATTTTCAGTTGTCTGGAACGCACATAAAACACCAACAGTCCTGCAATAAATAGCAAAGAACAAACCGTTAGCATAAACCAAAGGGTTTGATAAAAGAAGGGTACCTGGTTAATTTTCAGTGCGGCACCTTCATCGTTCCAAATGCCATCATGATTGGCTGCTTTTACCCTAAAGGTGTAGTCGCCAGGTGGCAGGTTGGTATAGTGCGCGATGCGGGCATTATCGGCATGTATCCAGTCTTTGTCAAAACCATCAAGTTTATAAAGAAATGTATTGTGTTCCGGAGCATAAAAACTAAGCCCTGTATACGCTATGGTCAATCTTTTTGTGCCTGCCGGAAGATGAATTGGCTCAAGCACCGAGACTTCCTCCCCGTCCTGCAAAGCGCTTTCTATAACCACCGTAGGCTTTTTTTCATTTC
>JBGSXH010000127.1:0-4723 GCA_041751515.1 Cyclobacteriaceae bacterium
CCCATCCGACGTGGGTGCGAAATGCAAAATCTGACAGGTATTCGTTGACCAAATACCAGGCTATCGGAACTCCAACGAACAAGCTTAAACTGATGAGGGCTACAAAATCATGGCTCAGCATACTGATAAGGCTCCAAACAGAAGCTCCCATCACCTTTCGTATGCCCAATTCCTTGGTTCTTCGCTCAGCAGTGAAAGATGCCAGGCCAACAAGCCCCAAACATGAAATGAGAATGGCAATGACGGTAAAACTTAATGATAATTTCCCCACCACTGCCTCAGAGCGGTATTCCCTATCGAAAACTTCATCGAGAAAAATGTACTCAAAAGGGTAATCGGGGTTGTGCGTGCGAAAGACTCTTTCCACCTGGCCGAGGGTTTCTGTAACTGACGCCTGCCCACTCAACTTAATAAAATAGTGTGAGCCGTTATTTTCAGTGTACATGAATAACATCGGCTCGATACCAAACTTCAAGTTATTATTGTGGAAATCGTCGGTAACACCAATAACTTTCCCTTTTCCAGGCCACATTTCAAGGTCTGCCCCTACTGCATTTTCAAGATCCAGACCCATCACCTCAGCCGCTTTCCTGTTGATAATGTAATTGGACGCATCCTGACCTTCGATGAAGTTCCGACCCCTTTGCATTTTGATGTTCATCGTGGGAATGAACTCAGCATCGCATCGGTATATTTTGAAGAAGATGGAGGAGTTCGCAGGTTTGCCAGACCATACAGGGTCTGTTGTGGTAATGGGCACTGTAAATATATTGCTGCCCCCAAAGGCAATGCTTTTTACAGCAGCCAACTGATTCAAATCATTTTTGATCACCGAAAAGTTCTTGGCCATACCTTCATTTCGATCCACCACTATGATATTCTCCTTATCAAACCCAAGGTTTCTTTCGCTGATAAAAACTATTTGTTTGTACACCGCAATGCTCCCTACCACTAGTATCAGCGAAGTAGTGAACTGCACTACGACCAGTGATTTGCGGAGCGTGTTCCCGGTCAGGCCTAGTTGTGTATTGCCTTTTAGCACTTTCGCCGGATTGAACCGCGATAAAATAAATGAAGGGTAGCTTCCGGCCAATAATCCGCAGGCCAATGCTACGCCAAGAATTCCAAAAGTAACCACCGGATTGGTAAAGTCTATTTGGATAGATTTGGCAGTTATGTCATTAAAGATGGGGAGAAGCAACATCACGATCATCATGGCGAAAAGCAGCGCAATAAAGGAAAGCAGCACCGATTCGGTCATAAACTGGATCACAAGATCAGATTTTTTAGCTCCTATCGATTTCCTCACACCCACTTCGCGACCTCTGTTGGCGGATCGGGCGGTGGAAAGGTTCATGAAATTGATACAAGCCATCACAAGGATCAATACCGCAACAGCACCGAAAAGGTAAACCTGCTGTATTCTTCCTCCGGTGTTTTTCCCATTGTCAAATTTCGCATAAAGTCTCGACTTTACGTAGGGAAACAAAAGCGGAGTAGTGGTGCAATCGGAGCAATTATTCTTGATCAGGCCAGACAGTTTATGGTTAGCGTCATCAATGTACGAGGCTGACTTCAACAAAACGGCTGTTTTGGTACCGCCACTTTTCCAATGCTGAGTCCATGGATTCTCCTTTATGTAAAGCTCGAATGGAACGACATAGTCAAATTGAAGGGTTGAGTTTTGTGGAATGTTGGCAAAAACGCTGGAGACCATTAGTTCAGTGGATTCTCCCAGACGCAGCGTTTTACCAATCGGGTTTTCACTTTCAAATAGCTTTGTGGCGAGATTTTCAGAAATAGCAATGGATTTAATGTCGGTGAGTGGTGTGGTGAGGTCGCCACTAACAATTGGGAAGCTGAATACCTTGAAAAGTGTCGGGTCGGCATAAATGCCGCTTTCATTGTAAGCATTGGCTTCATACTTCACCAACTGCTCTGTTTCCATGCTGTACTGGGTAGCCAATTCAACTTCTGGGATTTGGCTTAAAATGACGTCTTTCAGTTTTGCGGGAGTTGCAGCATAAGTCATGATACTCCCATCCGGATATTCGCCATTGATCAGCACCTGGAAAATGCGGTCTTTATTGGAATGAAATCGATCGAACGACAATTCATCAGTTATCCATAGGAGGATGAATATATTGGCAGCAAGGCCAACGGTCAGGCCAAACACATTAATGAAGGAAAATGCCTTGTGCTTAAGGACATTCCTGAGGCCAACTTTCAAATAATTCCTGAACATTCCGTAATTGTTTAAGTGGTAGGCGCCTTCGGCAGGGCGGATGATCCCCGGCCTGAAGAGCAGTAAAACATCAATCATAAATCTACGGTCAGCCTTTCGCTGGCCCCATTCTGCCAGCCGTTCGTTGTACAATTCCATCAGGTCGCCTTCCACGCAAGGCAGTAGTTCGGGGTGGCAAAACCACCGGAAAAATCGGTGCCATAGTCTTGGAGGTGCTTTCATCTCGTCTATTGCTGTCAGCTTACATACTTAAGGTCGAGTGCCACTTGCGGGATAGCACTCCATAGTTCGTTTCGGGTAGTTCGCATGTACTCCATGGCTTTTTTTCCCAGGGCAGTAATCTGGAAATACCGCTTAGGTCGCCCCGCCCTTTCTTGCGTGGCTTCGCCTTCTTGCGAGATTAGGTAACCCTTTTGCTCCAGCCGCTTGAGAGCAGTTTGCAATGCCCCCACGCTTACATTTCTCGAAAGCCTGGTTTCAATCTCTTTTTTGATAGAGACACCATAGGCCTCTCCGTGCAAAATCCCGACGGTGAGCATCACCACCTCTTCAAATTCGCCCAACTGAAATTTCTTCATATCTATATAATTAATTCCTAATTGTAGTATTGCAAAAGAAGGGAATGTTCTGATAAATTCCTAATTGTAGTATTATTTTTCTTTGAGAGCTTTAGAATGGGATAGAAATGGTTCGCATGGTCGCTTAAGCGCTTGCGTCATTCAGTGGCATGAATGATACCCTCCGTACTAAAATAAAGGTTTTAAGGACTGGGTCGCATAGACTGGGTCGCACAGACTGGGTCGCATAGACTGGGTCGCATAGACTGGGTCGCACGGACTAGGTCGCTATGTTGCTTGGACTATGTAATTGTGCAGCCCCTTGTTGGGGCGTAGCTAGTATCAGTCAATCAGTCTGTTCTCAATGTCCATTCGCTCGTGTAAAACTCTTACCACCTCCAAGGATTTATCATTGGTTTTTTTAAAGAAAATCAGATGGGATTTAATTTTAGAGTATCTATAGTTTTTTCTGACTTTACTAAAGTCACGCGCCGACTCAAAGTTCTCAGCGATATATTCAATTTCGTCCAAGATCAAATTATAATACCTATCGGCTTGTTCTGTCGACCAGTTTTCAGCTGTGTAAATCCAAATATTGTTAATGTCTTCAATAGCTTCTTGGCTAATAATGTAGTTGGGCATTATTTCAAGAACTTACGGTGCAGATCATTAAGGTTTTTATTGCGGTCAAAGTTTTGAATTTTTTCGCTCTTTTCACCTTTTTTCAGCTCGTGGATTAAAGATTTGGTTTTGTTTTCTTCCTTCTCAAAAACTCTTAAAGCTGTTCTAATCACCTCACTTGCCGAACTATATTTTCCAGAAGCGATTTGTTCGTTAATAAAATTCTCAAAATAATCACCCAGAAGAATAGAAGTATTACGTGCCATGACATTAAGTATTTAATTGCCAAATATACCAAGAGTTGGTACTATATACTTTCTCTGTATTCTTTTTTTTACTAGTCACGAGTCGGTTTGCCTAGACACTTACGAGGCATGTATTCTTTAGCATAGTTTAATTTTAAGAATTTCAATGGCGAGGTTCCTTTCTCTAGCACGACCAACTCGCAATGCATCACATAAAGCCATGTATTCGTAAAATTGAGGGTCTTTTAAGCAAGCTTCCGGTACTTTAGGATGCAGAGGTTCTATGGATTCTCCTCTTACTGTTCCCTCGACATGCGGCCATACATAGGGTTCATTGCTTACGATTTCTTGATTTAATGGAAGAGCTGCATGGGCAGTAGGCACTCCCCTTACCCTGGCACCGGGCTGTTGAGGATACACATATCGCAGACCATGCGCTAAAAAATCAAGCATTGAAAGTTTCATCAAACGTTTCTTATCCTTTGCAATAAGACCGGCTATGGCAGACCGGTTGAGACTTTCACTTATCTCACTGGCACTAATACCCAATTCGATGGACAAATCTTTCATCATCCACGGAACCTCTTTTTTAGCAGCAATTTTAAGTAAAACCACTGTATCCAGAGGGCGCATGCCGCTGTGTTTCTTCATTTCATTCGATTAAAATGGCTACAAATAGCGGTTATATTCTTAATTCGCGATTCGCGAATTAAGAAACAATAAGAACTCACACGGTGTATAGATTGGTAACTGGATCATATAACATCCTAGATTGGTCACAAGCGGACGCTTGCGCCAGAGTGGGGTTCATTTTTTAACGCGATTTCATAACCACTGGCGGGAAATAAAAAAACTCATCGCGGACGGCCAGTCAATAATGCTGTCAATATTACTCTTGAAACAAGTATCTGCTGATTTTCAATTATTTACGCTTTCAACGATATTCTTCCAAAGCTTTATTGTCTCAAACAGTTTTTATTTCTTGTCCGCCATTGGACATGAAATCACTAAAATGAGCAATGCCCTTTTCCTTATTTCAATATCTGGTCTAAATG
>JBGSXH010000128.1:0-8246 GCA_041751515.1 Cyclobacteriaceae bacterium
TTGTCATACAAGATAAGTTTTCTGTACTTGTGACCATTACTAGTAGCTATCAAGCCTTGTTAAAATATATAATGAACATAAATTCCCGAATAAGGGAGAAAGTCCAGAGATACCCGTCTGGACTTATCGTCATAACCAGCATTATTTAAATGTTCATAGTTTTCTAAGGAGCGAGTGTCTCTTGAAAATGCGTATTGGCTTTCTAGTTTAAGTTCAGTACTTAGAAATAAATAAGGTGTGATATTAAATCGAACACCAATAAACGGGAGTAAACTAAGTTTGTGGTTTCTAGATTTGGTAAGTGTCTCTCTCGTGAACTCGTCCAATCCACTTTCAATCCTTGTTAAGGTTCTCTCGAAATTTCCGCCCAAATCTACACCGTAATAACCTTTCCATCGGTGACTAATAAGCTTTTGCCACTCATATCCTGCAGACAGACCAATTGTGTAGCTGTTTTCGTCTGTGGAGCGAGATCCGACTGTTTCATTAGAAAAGCTTGAGGTATATTGAAGCCCATACCTTATCGCATTGTAGCGACCTACTTGTTTCCTTAGAATTAAGTCGAGATTGGCCCGGGTACCGGTATTTAAAAAATTATCCAAACCAAATTGCACATTCATCCCCAGGCTATAACGGTTAACTGAATCATCAATGATGAAATCTTCAAACGCAATGCCTCTTCCTGGACTATCAGCATTATCCTGTGCCATTATATTCGATAATAGGGATAATGTGAAAATTATCGCCATGCTTACTTTTAACATATGCTATTAAAATATATAGTGGATGAAAATGCCTGAATAAGGTCGTAAATTCACTGAAAGTCCGTTTGTGATGGTATCATTGAAAGGGCCACTTTGGTTGGTTGATTCCCGCTGTTCTTTTAAGAAATTATATTCCACATCTAGCTTAAATTCCGTACTCAGGAAGAAATAAGGCGTTATATTGTACCGAAAACCTATAAATGGAAGTAGGTTTGTGCTATAACCGTTTGATCGGTTTATATACGTCTCATTATTAATGTCAGTAGTCCTCTTTTCAACAGTAGTCGCTATCCCTAAGTCAGCACCATAATACCATTTCCATCGGTAGCTTAGGAGCGTTTGCCATTCATATCCTGCAGCTACACCAACAGTATAATAGTTGGATTTGAATGAAGATTCTTCATCCGTCGATTGAGAATAATACCGCGACGTATAATTAAAACCATACCTTACCGCATTGTATTTTCCTACCTGTTTTCTGAGTAGCAAGTCAACATTTGCTGTATTAAAGGGCCTGAACAATGTTTCTAATCCAAACTGCGTATTAATGCCCAAACTGTACCTATTGACAGAGTCATCCACAATAAAGTCTTCAAACGGAATACTTCTTGTTCGATTTTTGGCTTCATTTTGCGCCATCACATTTGATAATAGCGATAATGTGAACACTATCACCATGCTTGCTTTTAACATAGGGTTCTAAAATATATAATGGATGAAAATGCCTGTAAAGGGTCTAAAATTGACGGAAAATTCTCTTCGGTACGTGTCATCGCCGGGGAATGTTCTCCAATTAAGTTGGTGCCTATAAAACAGGTACTCCGCTTCAAGTTTCAGTTCTGTCCCTATAAAAAAGGAAGGGCTTAAATTATATCTTATGCCTATAAATGGAAGCAAACTTACACTATAGGTATCCCTAGTCGATCTGGTTAATTCGGGAGAACGAGGATCATCTACTATATAAATTCCTCTTCCTGTCCCCAAATCAGCGCCATAGTACCATTTCCATCGGTGGCTTAGCAACACCTGCCATTCATATCCGGCAGACAAACCAATAATATGGTTATTGAATCTGGGATAGAACTCAGATTCACGGCTTAGTAATGTCGATGAATAATTGACGCCAAACCTTATTGCACTATATCTTCCAACTTGTTTCCTTAGCATTAAATCTAATGTTGTATAGTCAGATCTCGGTTGCAGCAGTTCGTAAGCAATATGTGTATTAATGCCTAAACTCCATTTTTTAATAGATTCATCAACAATAAAATTTTCGGACGGAATACTTATTCTCTCATTAAAAGGCCGTTTTTGAGCAATCAATGGTGTTACGAAATAGAATAAAAAAATGATGATAAAACCAGCTCTGAACATCTTAAAATATTAATAGTATGAAAATAGTATTAATTATAAATTTGTCTGGTCAAATATATACTTAAATTTTAATTATTTTCGCTAATAATTCACAAAAAAAGCACGTCAATTTTTTGACGTGCTTTAAAATAGTGGTAAAAATGCTTTGCTTAAATCACTAGCTAATAGTTAGTTTAAGCCAGCAAGGCTTTCCTCTAAAGTTTTGATTTTTGCTTCAGCATCAGCCTGTTTTTTCCTTTCTATTGCGATGACCTGCTCCGGGGCATTACTGACAAATCTTTCATTAGATAGCTTTTTGACAACTCCCTTTAAAAAGCCCCTGGTATACTGCAGTTCTTTTTCAAGGTTTTCTTTTTCCTTAACAACATCAACCTCACCTTCCACGGGTATGAAAAATTCATCAGCACCGATCACGAACGAAATAGCACCTTCTACCTTTTCTTCGATAAGCGCTATTTTTTCCAGATTAGCCAGCCTGCCAATAAGTTTTTCAAATTTTGTATAAGTCTGGCGGTCCTTTGTTTTTACAAACAAAGTAAGCGCAGTTTTAGGAGACATCTGTTTCGTATTTCTGATATTTCGAATGGCAGATACCAGTTCAAATGCCTGTGTGGTAGCCTTAATTAACTCAGCATCATAGGGCGATTTTTCTGGCCAGGCTGCGACAATCAGGCAATCCTCCGGACTTCTCTCCCGAATGTTATGCCATAGCTCTTCAGTAATAAATGGCATAAAAGGATGGAGGATCTTGATCAGTTCCTCAAAAATCGAAAGCGTTGCCTCATAAGTGGCCTTATCAATAGGCTGCTGATAATCAGGCTTGATGATCTCCAGGTACCAACTACAGAAGTCGTTCCATATAAGCTTATAGGTACTTAGCAAAGCATCGCTGATACGGAATTTTGAGTAATGATCCTCAATCTCCTCCAGCACTTGTTGAAAGCGTGCCTTTAGCCAGTCAATGGCCAGCGTATTCGCTTCCGGCGTAGGAATATCCTGCACTTCCCAGCCCTGTAAAAGTCGGAAAGCATTCCATATTTTATTGCTGAAATTCCTGCCTTGTTCCACCAGTTTTTCATCGTACAGCAAGTCATTACCAGCGGGTGAGCTGAAAAGCATGCCTGTTCTTACGCCATCTGCACCAAACTGCTCAATTAATTTCAGCGGATCAGGAGAATTGCCCAGGGATTTGGACATTTTTCTACCCTGTTTGTCGCGTACAATACCAGTCAAATATACATTTTCAAACGGCTTTTCCTGTCGGTATTCATAGCCGTCAATGATCATTCTCGCTACCCAGAAAAACAAAATTTCCGGCGCTGTTACAAGGTCATTGGTTGGGTAATAATAGTTGATATCTTCATTATCAGGCTCTAAAATGCCATTGAATACCGTGATCGGCCATAAGCCACTGCTAAACCAGGTGTCTAATACATCCTCATCTTGCTTTAAATCTTCTACTTTTAGTGGTTGTTTGCTGATTGCATTGGCCTTTTTCAAAGCTTCTTCAGGTGTTTCAGCAACGACAATTTCTCCATTAGGCAGGTAATAGGCCGGGATTCTATGGCCCCACCAAAGCTGTCGGGAAATGCACCAGTCATGGATGTTTTCCATCCAGTTGCGGTACATGTTTTTGAATTTAGGAGGATGCAACTTAATATCATCTTCCATGACGCTGCTCAGTGCTTTGTCCTTCAGTTTATCCATGCTCACGAACCACTGGGTCGAAAGCTTAGGTTCAATGACCGCATCGGTACGCTCGGAAAATCCTACTTTATTGGTGTAGTCCTCTGCTTTCACGAGGTAGCCTTCAGTCTCAAGCTGTTTGCTGATTTTCTTTCGGACGATAAAGCGATCTTCTCCAATGTACAATCCGCCACGTTCGTTCAGCGTGCCATCATCGTTGAGGATATCCAGGCTGTCCAGCTTATGTTTTATTCCTAACTGATAATCATTGATATCGTGCGCTGGCGTTACTTTCAAGCAACCAGTACCAAACTCCATGTCAACATACTCATCTTCAATGAAAGGTATACTGCGGTTAATAAGCGGTACAAGTGCCTTTTTTCCTTTCAAGTGTTGATAACGTGCATCATTTGGATTTACACAGAGGGCAGTATCCCCCAGAATGGTTTCAGGCCGGGTAGTCGCAATGGTCACATAGTCTTCTGTGCCCTCTATCTGATATCGGATATGGTACAATTTGCCATTGACTTCTTTATGAATTACCTCATCATCCGCGATAGCAGTCAGGCCTTGCGGGTCCCAGTTGACCATACGGACACCGCGGTAGATATGGCCCTTTTCATAAAGGTCGACAAATACTTTGATCACAGACTTGCTGAGGTCTTCATCGAGCGTAAATTTCGTACGATTCCAGTCGCAGGAAGCGCCAAGTTTTTTCAGCTGCTCGAGGATAATTCCACCGTACTTATCCGTCCATTCCCAGGCATGTGCCAGGAAATCTTCTCGGCTCAGGCTTTTTTTGTCGATGCCTTTATCCTTTAGCATTGCCACCACTTTGGCCTCTGTGGCGATGGAAGCATGGTCGGTGCCCGGCACCCAGCAGGCTTCACGTCCTTCCATACGGGCTTTTCTTACCAGTACATCCTGGATGGTATTGTTCAGCATATGCCCCATGTGCAATACACCCGTCACGTTGGGAGGGGGGATGACAATGGTGTAAGGTTTTTTGTCAGGATTGGGTTTCGAATTGAAAAATCCCTTTTCCTGCCAGTATTGGTACCATTTTCCTTCAACTTCACGTGGATTGTACTTAGTAGATAAGGCCATTGATGCTTCTTAATAGGTTGATTTTATGATGCAAAATTAAGGATAAATTTAGTTTTCGAACAATGATCCATCAATTAAGGTATTAGCACTAAACTAAATTTATGAAAATACAAAGGCCAGCAGTACTCTTCTTTGATGTAAACGAGACTTTATTAGATTTAACACCATTAAGGGCAGCAGTTGAAAAGGTTTTACATGGGAGCACGGAGCTGGTGAATTTGTGGTTTACGACCATGCTGCAATATGCTTTGGTTGAAACAGTATCCGGCAATTTTGAAGATTTTGGAAAGATTGGTGCCGTCTGCCTGCAAATGGTGGCCAAGAATAACAGCATTGCTATTGAAAGGCGGGAAGCAATCGATGCACTCAGTACAATTAAGCAACTGAAGCCACATACCGAAGTGCCTGCAGCATTAAAAGAGCTGGATAAAACAGATTATCGACTGGTGGCCTTGTCCAATTCCGGTGCAGCGACTTTGCAATCGCAACTGGAATATGCAGGGCTCAGCCAGTACTTTGATGACATCATTAGTGTGGAGGAGGTGAAATTGTACAAGCCCCATACTCAAGTATATACTTTTGCAGCTGAGAAGATGGCTGTAAAGCCTGGTCAATGTATGTTGATTGCTGCGCACGCCTGGGATATCGCAGGAGCCGCACGGGCAGGGTGGCAAACTGCATTTGTAGCGCGGCCCGGTCAGTCATTGTACGCTTTGGCGAGAAAGCCAGAGATCGTAAAAGACGATCTGGAGGGACTGGCAGTGTTGCTTCTCAACGCTTGAAGCAGTAGTACAGCTGTGTTGGAGAAGAATACCTGAAACTGAAAGCGAACTTATGATTTCTTGCAAGAGAAATCTGTTGAATACCGCAACAGATTTCTACTTTTAAAATCTACTTGTTGATGTTTCTTAGCCTTTCTTTCTCAGCTAATGCTTCATTTTCATCCAGATTTCTATTCAGAGCGCTTTGTCTTTTTTGTCTATTTCTGAAAATCATCCGCGTGTTTTTATTAGCTCGGTAAAACGCAATACGGCTATGATCCCAATATAAAGAAATCAACAAGATAGCGGCCGCGGCAAAAAATGCATAAAACTCAAAATTCAGATATAATATACCGCCAATGATGCCACCAAGAAAGTAGAAAAAAGCAATAGTACTCAATAAAATAACCTTTTTCTTAATCGGTGCTTTGTCTACCGATTTGGAAGTTATGAGCATCGCCACTCCTATACCCAGATCTGTAAATAATCCTGTAAGGTGTGTAGTTCGCACAACAGCGTTGCTAATTGTCGTTACCAGGGCGTTTTGCAGTCCCATGGCAAATAACAAGATACTTGATAGCATTTCAGTTTCGCGTAAATGCCCTTCATAAAAGAACAGACCATAAAAGCCGATGCCAATAAAAATTATCAACTCTAATATTAAAGGTAATGTATTGGCTCTACGGGGATTGGTAGCGCCAACCACATTCACGATCCAGGTAGAAGTAAAGGCGCCAAAGAAAAACAGAAATATCCATAGGAATAAAATCTGAACCTGATGCCAGTGGCCTTTCACTATTTCTTCTGAGAAAATCGCCATGTGGCCGGTGACGTTCGTCGTCAATACATAAAAGGCAATTAAACTGGCAACGTTCACGATGCCTGCCGTCATGGAAAGGGTAGAGGCTACCTGAATATTGGTCTTAAATGTTCGCTTTTTTCCTGTTTGTCGAATCATTCTGGTGGATTAATAGATTGAGCCTCTCATAAAATGGTGGCTTTGAAAGCGCTTTGAGTGAGTTTTTGGTGAAAGGTGTGCAATTACGTTTCAGGAACTGAAGGCACTTTCCGCCTAAAAGTAAAATTAGCAATGCCACGAATTTCCATATCGATATCGACATTGATAATCATTTCCTTATTATTCAATTCTTTTATATCATAAACTTCATCATTGCTGTTTTCACCATCATACAATAATTTTAGAATATGTCCGCGGCCAGACATACGCCATTTGCCAGTGACGGGCTCCTGATGGGGTCGTTTGATAGTAAAGCTATTATCTGGTTCAAAAATCCATTGCTCAGTTTCGTGTCGCGTGACCTTTCGGTGATCATATTCGTCATCTTCAATATCTGTATAATTCTCATAGACCGCTTTTATTTCTACCCATTCGCCAACAATGGTTTGCTCCGGATGATCGCCACAACCGGAAAGGATAACCAAAGAAAACATAAGAAAAGTCGAAACAATACGACCTTGAAGCATCATTTGCATAAAGGGTATATTCAGGTTACTGGTGGAAAAAGCCCTATTTATTTGAGAACAATTTTATTGGCGGAATTATACATCGGAAACGCAGTATAAAAAGGGAAATTATGCATTGATTCTGGTTTGTCAGTAGAAATCTATGTAGCTGAATCGGCAAAGATGGTACAATGCCTTATGTTTTACAAGGTTATCCCCTATTTAGTGCGGAATCCTCGGCCGATTATAAGTTTCTATTTTTATAATGATTGTGATTTCGGTCAGAGAAATAATTATAAAGAAAGCTATAAAACATACATTATGAATGGTTTTGGTTCGATATTTATATTGGGTTCTTAGGATTTTTATCAATAGGTTTAATAAATTTTACGTTCCGGTTGCTTCTACAATGATCAAGATAATTGATAAGATTATACTCCTGATTTTCATCGGTTTTTCAGGAATGCTCTATGCGCAGAATTCACAAAAATATGAAGGTGAGTTCAGGACTATTCACAATGAGGTAGGAAAGGCAAGTTATCAATATTATAGAAGTGCTGATGACGATGCGATTATTTTTCATGGCCCGTTTTCCTATCAATTCTATTACCTGGACTCTATCAGAAGCCGGAGAGTAGAAGAAAAGCTATACCAGGGAAGTTTCAGGCATGATTTTAAAAACGGGCCATGGACATTCCTCCATAAAAATGTAGCATTAAATATTAAAGGTTTGCAAGGTCTAAATCTTGATGCGTCCGTTACCGGCATCGAAGCAAAGCTGATTGCAAATTTTGCTGACGGTGTGGCAGTGGGTCAATGGACTTATGACGAGCAATTGATAAAGGACAGTAAGTATGCCTCATTATACGCCAAAGGCACAGTGCAATTTAGAAATGGTATTCAACAAGGCCATTTTACCTTCGAAAGCAATGATCCCGAGCATATCGCCAGTTTTGGCGGAAAGATTAATGATGAGGGTTATTTTGATGGTCTCTGGAAGCTTTCCTATCTGAGCCAGGGGAGTAGGCTAGTTGAGGAAAGAATGTACAATAATGGCTTTTTGATTCGATTGGAGATAAGAGATGATGCA
>JBGSXH010000129.1:0-6714 GCA_041751515.1 Cyclobacteriaceae bacterium
CCGCTAATGGCACCGCAGGCAATGGTCACAAATAGTACCGGAAATAAATAACCTAAATTTTCAGTTGTAAAGTGAACCTGAGTATCCATTACAATGGTAGGGTTAGCGATTAGCACACCTGCTACAGCCATGAGCATCAAACCATATAGCAGAAAACTGCTCAAATAATCTCTCGGCTGCAGTAATATGTTCACAGGACTTACCGATGCGACAAAAGCGTAGGCCATCAATAATACCAACCAGGTTTCATAAGACAAACGCAGGGGAAGTAAAATTCCCATGTAGATGAAGGCGTACATCAGCACCACGCCAATGACAGAAATCACAACAAATACCTTCTGCTGCTGACCGAACACTTTATTGCATTGCCCGAAAACTAAAGCCAAAATGATGAAAAACAAGGAAGCAGAAGCTACTGAAGGCTCGCTGACAAATGTTTTGGCCACAATATCTGCAAAAACCGCTATGATCAATATTAGAGTAGCAAAGCTGAAGCATAGAAAAAGTTGTTTGCCTGCCTTTCCTATGTATTGTTCGATAATGATCCCAATTGATTTTCCCTCATGCCGCATAGAGGCCATCATACTTCCTAAATCGTGCACAGCGCCAAAAAAGATACCCCCTACCAGGATCCAGATAACAGCGGGTACCCAGCCAAAAGCCACCGCTATGATAGGCCCCACAATTGGCCCAGCCCCGGCAATAGAAGCAAAATGATGGCCCAAAACTACAGGCACTTTCCCTGGTATATAGTCTACCCCGTCTTTGTGCGTATGTGCAGGTGTTACATTGGCATTATCGATCTTAAATTTCGCAGCGACAAACCTGCCGTAGACAACATACGCTACGATCAATACCAAGGCAGAAAAGCTTAAAAGCCAGACCAGGCTCATATTTAATATATTTAAGAGATGGATAGCATTTGCACAGATATTAATGCTATTGAATAGTTTTCAATATAATAATATTAAAAGAAATTTGAGCTCACAATGCACCAACAAATATAACTGTCTGTGAAAATGGCTGAATAATACACAAAAACCTGCAAGAGCAGGCGGAGGAAATTTCATAGGTTTGGAAAACCGTGTATATTTACGCCGTCAGGCTGTAGTGGCCATCTTTATTACCATTCATTTTAAAGATTCTATGGAGAAAATTAAAATAAAAAGCTTTGCAGATTTCGAATCACACGTCGGCAAACCTATGGGCGTATCTGACTATCTTACGATTACACAATCGCAGGTCGATAAATTTGCTGACGCTACCATAGACCATCAATGGATACATTTGGATGCGGAAAGGGCGAAGACGGAATCACCTTTCAAAAAAACCATTGCTCATGGCTACCTCACCGTTTCCCTGCTACCCTATTTTTGGGATCAGGTGGTTTCGATTGAAAACGTGAAAATGCAGGTAAATTACGAAATTGAGAGCCTTCGCTTCAATGAGCCGGTTTTAGTGGACAGCGAGGTCAGACTGCATGTTACCCTACTTTCCCTTAAGAATCTTCGAGGCATAACCAAAGCGCAGCTCAAGGTCAAGATGGAAATAAAGGACGTCAAAAAACCTGCCTACGAAGGTGTAATCACCTTCTTATATCATTTCAACAGCTAATATTTAAGTGGAATGTTGGTAATATTATGCGATTTTTGTAAGCGCATCTGCTTTCATAAACTATTTCCAGTCTTCTTTTTCACTCTTCAGCCAACCCTTTACTTATAAAGGGCTTCAGTCATGTTTATCTAACAATTGTAACGGTCATATATTCTGCTCCTGTTCTCGCGGGAGAATAGCCTATATTGCCTTCAATCTCTAAGAAAGCATATGGCTTCGAATATTTCTAGTCTGTTAGCATGCTTTAGCTCATGGTCATTTCGTGTGCTATTTGCCCAAATGCCCGACAAAAAATCCTGCATTGCCCCTCAGTGCTGTATTCTTCCTAAATATCTGATAGTGTAATATTTAAGCAGATAATTAATCTTCAACGGCATACCTTTTTTCTACATTTGCGTTCAAGCATCATTATCCAGTTTAGTTATGAATCACCCTTATGTTGCACTGCTCAAAACCGCCTGGAAGTTTGCCGGACATGAGCGCAAGCGTTACCTGCTCACTTACTCCATGTTCATCGTCTCCAATATTATTGTGGCCTCGCACCCACTTCTGTATGGCTGGTTTGTCGACGGGCTACAGCAGCAGAGCAGTCCTGTGCTGCAATACACCTGGATGTTTGCAGGAACATATTTGCTTCTAAAGCTGCTGGAATGGGCTTTCCATGGACCTGCACGGGTGATGGAGCGTAAACTGGCTTTCAATTTAAGCAGAAACTTTCTGGACGATCTGTATCATCAAATCCTTCATTTTCCAATTAAATGGCATAAAGATCACCATAGCGGCGCCACCATTAACAGGGTAAGAAAAGCGTATGATGCGCTAAAAGAGTTTTTTCAGCATGGTTTTGTTTACCTGCAGGTACTGGGAAAATTTCTTTTTTCTCTCGCTGCGATGTGCTATTTCAGCCCCTTATTTGGTTTTATAGGCGTTATCATTGGTGTGTTCACCGTTTGGGTAATTTTCCAATTCGACAAAGCTTTTGTAAGGTCTTTGAAAGAATGCAACGAAAGAGAGCATGAAGTGTCTTCCAATCTATTTGACAGTCTTTCCAATATTGTGACAGTCATAACTTTAAGGCTGGAGAACAGCATGCAAACCGGCCTGCTCCAAAAGCTCGACAAAGTATTGCCGCCATTCAAACGGCAAATTACCATCAACGAATGGAAATGGTTCACTGCCAGCATGTTAGTTGGACTTATCTACGTCATCGTCATTATCGGCTACGTTTACCAGCACCATATTCCCGGAGAGACGTTCATGATTGGCGGATTGGTGACTTTGCTGGCTTACGTGACCCAATTTACCAGTGTGTTTTATGACATCGCTTATCAGTACACCAAAATTGTGCAGTTCAATACCGATGTACAGGCCGCCACGGCCATGTCAGAGCAAACCGACAAGAGACAGACGCTGGAAACATCCCTTACTTTTCCAGATAATTGGAATGCAGTGCAATTGAAAAATATCTCATTCTCGCACAGCGCAATGCCCGATAGAAATGTACCGGGCTTAAAAGATCTCCATATCCGCATTAAACGTGGCGAGCGCATAGCGCTGATAGGCGAAAGCGGTAGCGGAAAAAGTACGCTATTAGCCCTTTTAAGAGGCTTATACCAGCCTGAGCTCGGCTCATTCCTGAGCGTAGACGAACTGGAGCGCTATAACATGGGTAGTATTGCCAATACTGTCACGCTTTTCCCTCAGGAACCAGAAATTTTCGAAAATACCATTTTATATAATATTACGCTCGGACTGCCATTTGCCGAAGAAGACATTACAGCAGCCTGCGATGCAGCAAGGTTTACCGAAGTGTTGAGATTGCTTCCTCAGGGCCTGGAAACCAATATCCAGGAAAAAGGCGTCAATCTCTCGGGCGGACAAAAACAGCGGCTGGCTCTGGCAAGGGGCATTCTGGCAGCCAAAAGCAGTCAGATTATCTGCCTGGATGAGCCCACCAGCAGCGTCGACCCACGCACCGAACTGAAAATTTACAAGGAAATGTTCCAGACCTTTTCAGACAAAGCAGTCATTTCTTCTTTACATAGGCTGCACCTTTTAAGCTTATTTAGCTATGTCTACATCATGGACAAAGGACAGATCATTGATGAAGGTACGTTTCAGGATTTACGCCAAAACAGCGATATCTTCAAAGCCTTATGGAAACATCAGGATGAGCAGGAAAATAATGTCATCTTATCACTCTAAGAGTACGCTTTGGCTGTAATTAAAGGTGTCATCTTTACTCCTGGCAGTTTTAATTATGTTTTGCGGTTCCAAAAATCATTTGATCTTTTCAGCAATAATGGCTTCGCTTTTCGCCCAAAGCTTATCGCGAACCGTTTTGTCATTAGAATATTTAGTGGAAGGCTTAATTTTACTATCAATAAAATAGCTGCCATTTGCGCTGGCGTCCTGCGAAGTAGTGGCCAGGTAAATACTGGTAGATGCGCCTTCACGGGTAGTTTTCATAAAAGGCTTACCTAACTTCCAGATAAATTTGAACAGGCGGGGCAAGTTGTCTCCAAAGCCGGAATCGATCACCCCTGGGTGTAAAGCGTAGCTGCTGAGCCCTCTGTCTGCCAATGACTTGGTAAACAACACATTGCAAAGTTTTGCATTTCCATACGCCCTTACCGTCGAGTAATTTTTCTCGAGGTTAATATCATCAAAATTTAACTTTCCTGCCTTATGTGCATCTGAGCTAACATTAACGATGGTAGTTTCACTTTTTTGCAGCAGCGGCATCAGCTGTTTAACTAGTAAAAAATGTGCCATATGGTTGACCGCAAAGTGCAGCTCCAAGCCATCTTTACTTTCCATGCGTTTATTAAAAGCACCACCCGCATTATTTATTAGCACATCCAGCCGCTCGGTACTGTTTACCAGTTCCTCCGCGGCTTTTTTTACCGAAGCCAGGGAGGCCAGATCGCATTTGATGATCCGAACCCTCCCAAAAGCAGGATGATTCTTGAACAACTTCTCAGCTTTTTCACGGTTACGCACCAACAGAATCAGCGCATTACCCTTATCAAGCAAAGCCTTCGTTGTTTCCGACCCGATGCCCGAAGTAGCCCCAGTGATAGCAATTGTTTTCGTTACGTTCATACTATGAAGATACAGCATTTAATCCAGATATGTCAATTAGCAAGGACCAATAGCCTTAAAATCAATCATATGAGGCGACATATTGCGAACGAAAATAGGATTTGGGCGAAGCCTCCGGCCCAGGCTGCAGCCACTCGCCAGGCCATTCCCCGCAAGGCCATTTCGGGCTCAAACAATGGCAGCATCCTTTTCGCAAGGGATATTTTGTAGTAACAATCTCTGTAAGCAGTAAGCTATTTAGTAAATTGATATGCCTAAAAAAATACTGGCTATCCCTTCAAAACAAGTCCATTCAATCACAAACTACCCTGTATCTAAGCTCGCCGGTGCCACGCAAAATGCTTTGGTGCTTTGATGCTAATATCTGATGAAGCAAATGAAACACAAATACTCATTACTAGTACCAGGCGAGTAAGATCAAGTTTATTTATGAGGAATAAGCAAAACTTTTGCCTCTTCCAATAGCTTTAAACACCATAGCATTGACTTCCGCTCAGCGTCTGCAAAAACGAGGAATATCCAGTTTTAAAAGAATTTTTGCTTATAAAGGTAATAATTCCTTCAAAACACCGGGCAGCAAACATTATCCTATGTATTTTATTTGTTTATTGTACCCTTTAGTTCAGGCATTCAGCAATACTCCCTAAAATTAAACATGACAAAAGCGGCCCATTTAGACTTCCACAGCAATATCCCCGAAGAAATTAAAGACGATACCAGAAAAGCACT
This sequence comes from Cyclobacteriaceae bacterium, assembly GCA_041751515.1. GTDB lineage: Bacteria > Bacteroidota > Bacteroidia > Cytophagales > Cyclobacteriaceae > JBGSXH01. The sequence continues at coordinate 5,449 of JBGSXH010000129.1, forward strand.
GGCTTTCTTCCCTCCCCTCAAAAACATCGAAATAGAGTTTCTATTCAGCAATGATATCCGTAAGTCCGTCATGCAGGCGCAGCCTAAATTTTCTACCATGTTTCGTTCGCGAACCAGGCGGTCCTATATTATCAAAATAAGCCGAAACTTTTCGCTAAAAGGCAAAGAAACGCCCATTCACGAGCTCCCGGAAGAAGTTTTGGTCGGCTGGATTGGCCACGAACTTGGTCATATCATGGATTACCGAAGCAGAAGCAATTGGAATCTCATCTACTTTGGCCTGGGTTATTTGTTCTCCAAGAGTTTTTTTATGAAAGCCGAACGCGCTGCAGATACCTATGCCGTTAATTATGGCATGGGCGAGTACATATTGGCCACCAAAGACTTCATCCTCCACGAGGCAGGCATGTCAGAAAAGTATATCAGCAGGATCAACAAACTCTACCTACCCCCGCAGGAAATCATCGAATTGATGGAAAAAGTGCCAGTGCAGTGATTGACAGAATTATCTATACAATAAATTTGTTCCTGGAATTTTTGCTGTAATGAATAGGTAAATAGCCACTAGAGAATTGAAAAGACTGGCGATTTGGAGCACAATTATGAAACTACGTAAGCATGAGGTTATATCTTATTATATTGTTTTTTTCTTTATTACAGTTCACATATTCGCAGCCGGCGGAACGAGAAATTTTTGAAACAGTGCTAGGTAAAGATAAAGCTGCGGCCTATGCTCAACTTGAAAAGTCCTTCGATAATTTTTTGCAGTTAAACTATGAAAATGCGGAACCTGAAGGATTAAGAAGCTACCTGACAGATTTACTAGAGCAAAATTCAAATTGGAAGTTTAACGACAGCTTAAGTAAATCAACACTGATACAATTAGAAGAATCAGGTTTGAGGAAGGATATTTTACTGTATGAAGGTGAATACTATAAGGAAAGTTTTGACTTTGGCAACAATTTGAAAGGTGATAGCGCTACATCACTCATTGATAATTCGCTTATTAATGACAATTTTGAAGATATCATAGAAACCCCGGCAATAAGTGCACAGGAAGAGCAGCAGTTTGCCATAAATGAAAAGAAACATCAGAAAATACGAGACAAATTTCCTCAACCCAATAAAAATGGCCGTTTTTATTATGCATTGATCAAATCTCAACCAAAAAATAAAGACATTAACGCTTATGTATCATTGATCATCAAACATGATTCAAGACCTAGTCCGGCTTTAATTTCTTCAGGACTTTTAGAGCATTTGTCC
>JBGSXH010000130.1:0-8721 GCA_041751515.1 Cyclobacteriaceae bacterium
GGCATCAACTCATTAAAAGACCTGCCGACGCCAAAAGATTTTGCACAAGAACAGGAAGATAATGCTATTGGCGAACGAAATGATCAAAAATTAAGTTGATCTTTACGAAATAATAAAATACAGTAGCGATACTGCATAACTAAGATGAGAGACAACAAAAAACCCAACCAGAATACCGGCCGATCGGCCAATCGCAATTCCAGAGAAGACGACAATCGAAGCAATTCAGGCAAGCCTTATCCCAAAAAAGATTATCCTAAAGACAGTCGATTTAAAAAAGACGGTGATAAAGATTTTGCCAAGGATAAATACAAGCGCAAAGACGACAGCTTCGAAAAGTCAGACAGACCCTACCCTAAGAAAGATTTCACGAAGGATAGCCGCAATCAAAATGCCGGTGAGAAGCGTTTTTCGAAAGACAGTTACCCGCGTAACGACGACAATTTTTCTAAAGGTGATAAGCCTTACACAAAGAAAGACTATTCTAAAGAAAATCGTTTTGAAAAAGATGGTGAGAAAAAGTTTTCGAAAGATAGCTATCAACGAAAAGGCGACAGCTCTTCTAAAACTGATAAGCCCTACGGTAGGAAGGACTATTCTAATAAAGACAGCCGTTTTAAAAAGGATGATCATAAAGATTTTTCAAAAGACAGCTATAAGCGCAAAGATCACGGGCGCAGTTCCCATGAGGATGGTCATGACAAATCTGAACGATACGATTCACGCGCTACCCGACCTCCAAGAGGAAAATCCACTGATTTTAAGAAAGACAAGTTTGAGGACAGTGAAAAACCTTATGCAAAAGGCAAAAAGTTTGATAAACGAAGGCCGGCAGACAACCAGCGAACTGCAAGGCCGGAGCAGGGAGCTAAGGGGAAACCTTATACCAAGCCTTCAGCTATTCCTCAATACGATTTTAAGAAATTAAAAGAGATCGCTGCAAAGAAAGGAGAAACCCTCACACCTCAAGGGGACATTCGACTGAATAAATACATCTCCAATGCAGGAGTATGCTCCAGACGTGATGCTGATGTGCTCATTCAGGAAGGTCAAATAAAGGTGAATGGTGAGGTAATCACAGAAATGGGTCATAAAGTCAAAAATACCGACAAAGTCTCATTTAACAACAAAGTGCTTTCCCGCGAAAAAATGGTTTATGTCCTTTTAAATAAGCCTAAAGATTTTATCACCACCACAGAAGACCCCGAAAACCGGAAAACTGTGATGCAGCTTATCTCCAATGCTTGTGAGGAAAGGATTTACCCGGTAGGAAGATTAGACAGAAACACCACCGGTTTATTGCTGTTTACCAATGACGGTGAGCTGACTAAAAAGCTTTCCCATCCTAGCCATGGAGTAAAAAAACTCTATGAGGTGGGTTTAGATAAACCCATTTCTGATGAAGACTTCATTAAAATTCAGGAAGGTGTAACGCTGGAAGACGGCCTGGCGCCAGTTGATGAGCTTGCTATTGTAGATGGTGACAGGCGTTTACTAGGCATTCAGATTCATATAGGCAAAAACCGTATTGTTCGCCGAATTTTCGAACACCTGGGTTATACTGTAGAAAGGTTAGACCGAGTCATGTATGCGGGACTTGATAAAAAAGATGTACCCAGAGGACACTGGCGCTACCTGGCCGAAAAGGAAGTGATTCAGCTCAAGTTTTTCATATAAGTGATTGATAATCTAAAATCCTGCCTTCCCCGGCAGGATTTTTTTATGGCTGGCTAATTAATAATCCCATGAGAAAATCATTACATTTCAACTACAATCAAGAACGATTTTAAATTTGACAGGGAAAATAGTCTGCTTGCATACTATTTTTTAATATTTGCTTAAATTAATGCCGAAAAACAATTTTTATATGTTCAGCAATAAACAATACAAATTTTCACCTGCAAGCAGCATTAGGGAAGGCCAGAAAACAAAAAAGCCTTTCGAAAAACGAAAGGCTTTTGAAGTGGTGATGAGTGGATTCGAACCACCGACTCACGGATTTTCAGTCCGATGCTCTACCAACTGAGCTACATCACCTCCTTGAAGTGCTGCAAAGGTAAAAAAGAGTTTATTTTATGCAAAACATTTATCAACTTTAATTGAAAATAATCATTGACCAACTGATTTCCTATGCAATACATCGCACAAATATTGTTTTTGATTACGGTCGGAATAGCCTCCTACATGCTCTGGAAGCGTATTTCGCGCATTAGAAAGAACATCCTACTGGGTAGGGATATTGACCGCACTGATGCATCTGGTGCACGATTAAAAAACATGACTTTAGTCGCTTTCGGACAAAAGAAGATGTTCAAGAAGCCAATTCCGGCAATCTTGCACTTATTTTTGTACGTGGGCTTTATTGTCATCAACCTGGAAGTACTGGAATTCGTCATCGACGGTTTCCTGGGTACACACCGGGTCTTCGCCCCACTTATGGCAGAGTTTTATGTGGTTCCATTGAACTTCTTTGAATTTCTTGCCTTAATGGTCGTCGTCTCCTGTATCATTTTTCTGATAAGAAGAAACGTGCTTCACATTAACCGCTTTAAGGGCGAGGAAATGACATCCTGGCCCAAGTTAGATGCTAATTTGATCTTGGTCATAGAAATCGTTTTAATGGCGTGTATCTTCGTCATGAATGCGACGGACATGATCTTGCAAGACCGGCCTGACTCGGGTTATCCGCAAACAGGAACTTTTTTCTTTTCCCAGGCTTTGATTCCGCTTTTCGAGGGCATGTCTACCACCGCACTCATTTATACCGAACGCATCGCATGGTGGCTCCATATTGTAGGAATTTTAGGTTTTGCAGTCTATATTACCTATTCCAAGCACATGCATATTTTCCTGGCATTTCCCAATACCTATTATGCCAACCTCAACCTGAAGGGGAAAATGAACAATATGCCCGAAGTCACTAATGAGGTGAATATGATGCTCGGCATGCCCGCAGAAGAAGGGGCTGCCGCTGCCAATCCTGATGAAATCGGTCGGTTTGGTGCCAAAGATGTACAGGACCTGAACTGGAAAAACCTAATGGATTCCTATAGCTGTACAGAATGTGGGAGATGTACGGCAGAGTGCCCCGCCAATATTACCGGCAAGAAATTATCTCCCCGTAAAATAATGATGGACACCCGCGACCGCCTAGAGGAAGTTGGTGCACAGCTGGAGGAAGGCAAAACCTTAGGAGAAGATGGAAAAAGTCTTTTGGATGATTATATCACCCGGGAAGAACTCAATGCGTGTACCACCTGTAATGCCTGTGTAGAAGCCTGCCCAGTAATGATTGACCCATTGTCCATCATTTTACAAATGCGCAGGTATGTATCTATGGAGGAGTCTAAAGCACCTGCATCCTGGAACAATATGTTTTCAAATATGGAAACCAGTTTCAGCCCCTGGAAATTTTCTCCGTCCGACCGTTTTAACTGGGCGCAATCGGTGAGAAAAGAAGAAAAAAAGGCTGCAAAATCTTAATTATTGACTTATGAGTGATACTAACAATACATACAAAGTACCTACCATGGCCGACAAAGCCGCCAAAGGTGAAGCACCGGAAATCTTATTTTGGGTTGGCTGTGCGGGATCGTTTGACGATCGTTACCGCAGTGTAACGGCTGCTTTTGTAAAGATCCTGGAACATGTTGGCGTAGACTATGCCGTATTAGGGCCAGAAGAAACCTGCACCGGTGACCCAGCTAGAAGAGCAGGTAACGAATTTTTGTTCCAGATGCAGGCCGTCTCTAATATTCAGGTGCTTAATGGTTATAACATCAAGAAAATCGTCACTGCCTGCCCCCACTGCTTCAATACCATCAAAAATGAATATCCGGAGCTGGGAGGAAATTATGAGGTAATTCACCACGCTACTTATCTTCAACAACTTATTAATGAAGGAAAAGTGACGATGAAAGGCGGGGGCGAGTTCAAAGGTAAAAAAATCACCTACCACGATTCCTGCTACCTGGGCAGGGCCAATAATATCTATGAAGCCCCCAGAGAAGTATTGCAGGCACTTGATGCAGAACTGGTTGAAATGAAACGCTGCAAAACCAAAGGTCTATGCTGTGGAGCAGGCGGAGCGCAAATGTTCAAAGATGCTGAACCAGGCAAAAAAGAAGTAAATATTGAGCGAACCGAAGAAGCCCTGGACACGGGAGCCAGCATTATTGCAAGTGCGTGCCCCTTCTGCATGACCATGATGTCCGATGGTGTAAAAAATAAAGAGCGGGAGCAGGACGTAAAAGTTCTTGACCTGGCAGAACTTATCGCAAAAGCGGAAGGTTTATCATAAAAAAAAGAAAACAATGACAGTATCATTCCAAGACCTACCAGAAGACGCCAGGATATGGGTTTACCAGGCTGAACGCCAACTCAATGAGGAAGAAAAAGCGGCCATCAGGCAGGAATTGCATCAATTTACTGAAAAATGGGCAGCACATAACCAGGCCTTACGCTGCGCGGCAGATATTGTACATGATCGATTTATTCTCTTAGGAGTAGATGAAAACCAGCACGGGGCAAGTGGCTGCTCCATCGACAGCTCAGTACACTTTCTTAAAAACATCGAAAAAAGCTACAAAATAAATTTGTTTGATCGTAGCCAGATTGCTTTTTTAAAAGACGATGCCATCATTACAAAGCCACTTTCGCAATTACCTGATGCCATCAAGTCCGGAGAGGTTGGTGAGGATACGCTTACTTTCAACAACACAGTAAGCTCCATGAAAGATTTGCGCGAAAATTGGTTACAGCCTGCGGAACAATCATGGATGAAGCGATATTTCTCATAAAACTATATTGCAATTATTAAGGAAATTTTTCGTTAATTAAGGTGTTTGATAAATCCGAACACCTTTTTATTTGCTTACACTATCCGGTAATGGCCCGGATTGACTCTGGTGTGAACCTATATGACTAATAGCATCTTTCTTAAAGTTACTGTCCTTCTTATGACGCTCGTTTTGCTTGCGGCTTGTAACCCTTATAAAAAGGGTAATAAGAAATATGAGGTGGCAGAGTATGACGTAGCCATAGATCATTATGGACGCGCCATAGAAAAAGGTAAAAATGTAGCCGCTTCCAATTATAGAATTGCGGAATCCTACAGACGTTCCAACCGTATAAAACAGGCCGCCCCTTACTATCAGGCTGCAATTGCTGCCGGGCTCGATCTGGACGAGGTGCATTATCATTTAGGCTTCTCTCATAAAGCCAATGCCAACTACGAAGCTGCTCGAGAACAATTTGAACTATACGCAGCGCGTGGAGACAATCCTGATTTATTAGACCGTACCCGTAGAGAACTTAACAATCTTGACAAGCTAAACACCTTAATTACTGACGAAAGTTACTGGGAAGTACAAAACTTTCAGGCAATTAATACTGATGCTGCCGAGTATGCCCCTGTCTTCAGCAACGGTTTTCTATACTTTACTTCGTCTCGAGGCGGAGGCAGAGTATTTAAAACTACTGGCACTGCATTTACCAATATTTACAGGGCTCCTATGGCCGGCAATAATATTGACATCAATGGCATAGAAAAACTGGAAGAATCTATTAATAGCAGCAATACAAATGAAGGCTCTGTTTCTTTCACAAGAGATGGAAATACCATGGTTTTTGCCAAAGGCAACAGCGGCAGGAGAAAGGGCATGCAGGACGTTAACCTGTACATTACCCGTTTTAGAAACAATGAATGGACAGAACCAGAACTGCTAAGTATCAGTGACCCCGGCGCCTGGGATTCATCGCCAGCGTTTAGCCGGGACGATAAAACTCTGTATTTTGCCTCGAATCGCGAAGGTGGCTTTGGCGGTATTGACCTTTACAGCGCTACGGTGGATGCCAATGGACGCTGGGGCAATGTTCGAAATATGGGTGCAGATATTAATACTGCTGGCGATGAAATGTTTCCCTATGTGAATTACCAGGGCATGCTCTACTTCTCCAGCGACGGACATCCGGGCCTGGGCATGCTGGACATTTTTGTCGCAGAAAGAAAAGGCGGCAAGATAATCATCAAAAATCTGGGCGCACCGGTGAATAGCAGCAAAGATGACTTTGCCCTCTCCTATCGCAACAGAACTGAAGGGTACTTTAGCTCCAACAGAGATGAAGGTTCCGGAGATGACGATATCTACACCTTTGTTAACAATTCACCTGATTTGAAAATTATCAATTATTTTCTGGCAGGGCGCACCGTCACCACTACAGATGAAGGGGAGGAGCATATCCTTAATAACGTTCGGGTACGATTGATGAATGATGAAGAAACTGTCATTCAGGAAACCACTTCTAATAATAAAGGAGAGTTTCAGTTCAGGCTCGATGGCGATACCGATTACATCATCATAGGCGAAAAACCGGACTATTTCACTTCCAGGGTTTTGTTTACCACCGTCGGTAAAAGCCTCGACCCTGCAGAGCTGACAGAATTCGAAACCAACGTAAATTTTGAAACTAAGCTGAATCTGGACCGCATCGTGTTGGAAAAAGCCATAGTACTTGACAATATTTATTACGATTTGGACAGGGCTGATATCCGTGCAGATGCAGCCCAGGAGCTGGATAAATTAGTTGATTTGCTAGAAGACAATCCAACGATTAAAATTGAGCTAAGCTCCCATACTGATTCACGTGCTCCTGATGACTACAATATGGATCTATCTCAAAGAAGGGCCGAGTCTGCCGTTAATTATATCGTTTCCACAGGTATTAACCCCAACCGATTAACTGCCAAAGGCTATGGCGAAACCCAATTGGTCAACCATTGCGCCAATGATGTGGAATGTACCGAAGAAGAGCATCAGCAAAACCGGCGTACAGAATTCAAAGTACTCGAAGTAAACGAAGAAGAGGAAGAATCGGTTGAAGAAGAAGAAAAAGAAGGTGACGGCTTTGGCTCTGAAGACCTAAAAGGCATGTGATGAATCAATAAAATTGATGTCAACATCATTTCACAGGTTTACGTATAAATACTCAAACCTGTGACGCTGCATGTGGGAGATTTTAAATACAAATACTCACGATACCACATGTTGCTTCTATCTTGACCTTATTTCAACACGGTGACAAGGCAAATAGCAGTTCTACATATTCTCCGAATGGATTTTTTTAAATCAATGCGGCTGCGGGTTACTTAAAGTTTAATGCATTGCTTTGAAGCCAGGCTCGTAGATGATCCTTACAAATGAACTGAGCCCTCTATTCTCGCGATTCAACGGTATACCACTAACAATACCAATCATTAAGTTTTCAGCGATACCAAGCCGCATTTGCGGACGTAAAACGGTGTATAAATGATGATGCATCAGCTCCTGATTAACTTCAAGTCCCAGAAAATTACGCGTCCCGGAGATCATATAATGAAAGCTTGTGTTGATTTCGTAGATGGTTTCCCAGTTTGGGCTATCGAACTCTTTAATAAGACGAGGGCCGGTGTAGATCAATGAATGGTAATTAAGGCCCCATCGTTTGGCTGCTATAAAGAAAGGATTATAAACATTGCCTTGGAAAGTTCTTACATCGCCTATTCTGTTAAGGTCTGTTAATTCAAACTCATGAATATAGCCCAGCGCCAAGGTAGTATTTAGCTGTTCAGAAACCAGAAAGGACCATTGGGTTGCAAGTTTAATGCTTTCAAGCCTATTTGCAGGACGAACGGTGGACTCTCGACCACTATGTTGCCCATAAAGCGTTAAAGGTAGTTCCACTTCAAAACCAAGCCGATCAATGGGCGCCCATTCGTATTCTATTAATGCTTCATATTCAGTATAGTCTTCGTGCGACTTCATACCAAATCCCAGGTTCCACTCCTTTTCCCCTTTCCGAGCACCCAAATCCCGGATCAAATCAATGTACAAGGGTTCAGCATGCAATATCTTTGGCTTTTCTCCCTGCACTTTTTCTACCTCATCAATAAAAAGACTGTCGAGAGAGATATTGTCAGAGCGCATACCTTCTCTTTCTACCTGTGCTTGAGCAATAAAAGGGAGGAGACCTAAAAAAATAAAAAATAACCGTTTCATATTATGCATTTAAAGAATACAAATATAAATCAGCAATTCTTAAATAGCCTTAAAATGACCTTAAATGCCTGAAAACTATAGCATCTTAACGCTACTGCTGCTTTTTGCTATGTAAGATTTTTTCTTATTTTGAGCATATTGCCGTCAACTTACTCTCTTATTCAAAACAACTTAATCCCTGCTAATTACATGTCGCCCAAATCTCAAAAAATAAAGCCCATGCCCACTTCAACCCTATCCCCTTCATAAACACCATCGGCAAGCATCTCCCTGTTGTTCCTGAATTGATAGTTTGCTTTCAGGACAATATTTTTTCTAGGATTAAAATTAGCACCGATAGTTATTGCCGTCAAATCACTTTGAAAGATGGGCTGATTCAAAAAAGCGGCGTCAATTCTGTTATGTGTATCTAATCTTTCATAACGCACAAAAACCGGAAGCTTAAGCTCATTACGCCGATATAGAAAATTATCACGCTTACTGCTCCCCCGTCGAGTTTCCACACCAAGCATGGGGAGTATATCGTAGCCAACCTCAGCATAATAGCCGTACACATTTTTGCCTACAACCTGTCCGACATTGTCTGGAGCAAATTCCTGCGTCAGATTATAGAGACCTTCTGTATTATTCGTTCCACCAACAGTCCCTAAAAACATAAAAGACCAGTTTTCAAAATTGTGGCGGA
>JBGSXH010000131.1:0-3222 GCA_041751515.1 Cyclobacteriaceae bacterium
TTCTGATAGCACTTTTTCTTTTCAGCATTTATGGCATTACTGCTGGCATTGAAAACATTTCCATGAACCTGCCTGGAACACAGCCGGGGCAGCCAATGATGTTTGGCGAATTCAATATCTATCAGTTCCCCGATATTTGGCAAAACTTCGCCTATTTGATAGGCTTTCCCAAAGTAATACTTGCTTTGATCGTCATCATCAGCATTACCAATGATTATAGCTACAGAACCCTGCGGCAGCACGTGATTGACGGATTAAGCCCGACAGCTTACTATCTTTCCAAGTGCTCTGCCATGGTCACTTATACTCTATTTTCTACTTTTGTACTGGCAGTATTCGTTTTGGTTTATGGGGAAAATACTTCCAATGCGGGTGACAGCAGCTATTGGTCCGGTATCGGATTTCTACTTGTTCATAGCTGTCAGGTGTTAGGCTATCTTTTGATTGCAGCCCTCATCGCCATACTATTGAAGCGTTCCGGTTTATCCATAGTACTTTTTCTTGCTTACGTATTTATGATAGAACCACTCAGCGCTTTGATCATCGGCATCGAGAGCGATTATCTACCGGCAGGAAGTTTCGCAAATTTATTGGCTATGCCCTTCAAAAAGTACCTGGGGGCACCTGTACAAGGGTTACCTGAGACCAGTCAATGGTTGATCACTGCCGCTTATCTCATTATATTGCCTACTTTAAGTATTATTAAATTAAATAAAAGTGATTTGTAAGCAGCTTGTAACATTCTCACGATGACTTGGTTAATATGTCATCATCACCCTATCGCTGCCTTTTTAAAAAGCAGTATATACAGGATTGATCTACACAATTTAAACAGATAAAATTATGGCTAAGTTTTCTACAATATTCTATACCTCGCTCATAGCAGGCGCCGCCGGTGCCGTTGTAGGTATCCTCATGGCCCCCGACAAAGGCTATAAAACCAGAAGAAAATTACAGAAGCAGGTAGATAAATGGAACAATGAGCTGGAGGAAATAACCTTTAGGAGTTCAGAAGCTATTAAAGATATTAAAGAATCTGTGCATGACGTGCAGGAAGAAGCCACCAGCAAAATTGAAAAGTTTCTGAATAAGCAATAGCTGTTTATTTTTGATTATTGTGCATGATATTGGTGGCTACTGAGGCCAAATATCAAAAAACACCTTAATTTTGGCTTGCTATCGAAAATAGCTGTCGACTAAATTTCCAAAGCGCTTTTGTGCTATATGAGCTTACAACGATTGATGGTCAAATAAGTAAAATTTGTAACCTTAATCATACAATTGGGCTGTCAATAGCGTTTTTGGTTATGATTATCAATTGATTATTATTTTAATTCAACTATGCAAAATATACAAGGCAAAATTGGGGTTTACAAATCAGGACAATATGCAGTCAATGTGGTTCAACTTCCCTCAGATCAAAAATATTCTTTGGAAACACTACAGCAAATTGAACAACATATCAAAAGTAAAAGCAACGATAAAGTAACGCTTATCTATTTAGAAGGCTCTAATAAAGCAATTTTTAGTAGTTCAGAAATTGCAGATCATGGCTTGGAGACTGCCATTGAACCTGCTTCGCTGACGTTGGAGGATTTTAGTATCTAAATTATTACCTTTGTCATTATGTAACGAACAGAAGCTGTTATGCTTCTGTTTTTATGTTTTACCCTCCATCACCATCTATGTACATTCATCAAATGGCCCATTACCTGCCAGAAAAAAGGGTAAGTAATGAATATTTCAATCAACTTAATGGTTTATCCAATGAGTGGATTATCGAGAGAACAGGAATTGAAGAACGAAGGAAAGCTGCTGAGCATGAAAATACCAATACACTGACCCTGGATGCCATCAAGGCACTACAAAATAAGCTGCCTGATTTAGAGAAGACAGTGGATCTAATAATTGGGGCCACCTATACCCCTTTCGATACCATTTACACTTTGGCACATGCCGCCCAGCGTTACCTTAACATTGGTGATATTCCTGTGGTCAGTATCTCAACTGCCTGTTCTAGTCTTATCAATGCCTTTGAAATTGTGGAAGGTTACTTTGCTACGAATAAAGCAAGCAAGGCACTTGTTGTTGCGGCAGAACATAATACCCGTTACAGCGACGAAAACGATAAAGTTGCAGGGCATTTATGGGGAGATGGTGCAGTGGCCTTTTATGTGTCCAAAGAGCAGTTAGCGACAACAGACTTGAAGGTGCTGGAAATAAAAACGAAAGGTGCTGCCAATGTTGGCAAAGCTGATGAAAGTGTTATTCTTCAGCCTGTGGATGCTGGATTTAAAATGCCTTTTGGCCGCGATGTTTTTCAGCAAGCTTGCATTCATATGGCTGAAATCACCGAATATATAGTCAAGAACAATAATATCGGTGTGCAGGACATTCGCTTTCTGGTGCCGCACCAAGCCAATAACCGCATCACAAAGAATGTGGCGAAACAGCTGGGATTACATAAAAAGAATGCCCTCTCCAATATTGAATACCTGGGAAATACCGGTTGTGCAGGTTGTGGTATTTTACTCAGTGAGCATGAAGCCAAAATAAATGCAGGTGAATATGTAGTGATGACCGTTTTTGGTGGTGGCTACTCCTGTGGAGCTATGTTGCTACAAAAACAGGGTGATCTGACCAATTGATAATTCCCACAATACGATCATTGAATATGTTAAAACGATGCCTGAAAACTGTAATTTTATGTCTATCAGGCCTTGTTTTTTTGTCAACGGATATTCAGGGACAGTGCCTGCCGGAAAGACTGAACTTTCAGGCAGGTGAGCAAATTGAGTATAATGTCTACTACAACTGGAATTTCATTTGGGTGCATGCCGGATATGCTGATTTTAGAATTGATCAATCGAAGTACGCGGATGAAGATAGCTGGCATTTTTTCAGCACAGGCCGCTCCAAGAATAGTTATGACTGGATTTACAAGGTCAGAGATACTTTTGAAGTGCATTATGCCCGGAACGAAATGCTTCCAATGTATTTCCGGAGAATCACCAATGAAGGAAGCTATCATGTAGACAATCACCTCACTTACGACCATGAAAAAGGGGTGGCGTATGCAGCAACAACCACTTCGAATACAGCGCTTCGGCAAGATACCATCGTACTAAAAGATTGTACGCTGGATGTCTTATCGATGATATACTACGCGCGAACGGTAGATTTCTCCGGTATGAGAGAAGGTGAAACTGTACCGATTCACAT
>JBGSXH010000132.1:0-2067 GCA_041751515.1 Cyclobacteriaceae bacterium
CAAATCTTCTGAATATTTTTCTGAAATTATTTCAGACCTGGAAGGGTTCGCTATCTTTTTAATGAGTCCGGATGGCACCATTCAAACCTGGAATAAGGGTTGTGAGTTGATGAAAGGCTATAATGCTGAAGAGGTGATAGAAAAGCATTATGAAATACTTTTCCCTGATTTTCTCCGGAAAGATCACATGCCGGAAATAGAACTGCAAGAGGCTTTTGAAACCGGCCGGTATGAAACCGAAAACTGGCGCCGGAGGAAAGGTGGTAAACTCTTCTGGGCGCACGTGGTACTGACCAAGGTGGAAGATGAGAGCGGCAAATTTATTGGCTACATAAAAATCACGCAAGATTACTCTGATCGAAAAGCACTGCAAAATGAACTGGAGAACAAAACAAAGCGATTGGAAGAAAGTAATATTGAACTTGAAAAGGCTAAGGAGAAGATCAACCTGGATCTTGACGGCTTTGTGTATACAGCCTCCCATGATCTGCGCAGTCCAATTACGAACATGGAAGGTTTGCTGAGTACTATTGTCAGCAAGAGTTGCTATAGAGACGAGAGCACAAAACCTTTAATTGATATGCTTTTGACCTCCGTCGAAAAGCTAAAAAAGACGATTGGGGAGCTGACAGAGATCAGCAAAATCCAAAATGCAGCAAACGACGATATACAAGAAATTAAATTAAATGACCTCATTGAAGAGGTGACTTTTAGCCTTAAGGACCTGATTGATAAAAGCAATGCCCATATTAAGCTCGAGCTAGAGGATTGCCCGGTCATCAGGTTCTCCACAAAGAACTTGCGGAGTATTATCTACAACCTGATCAGCAACAGCATAAAGTACCGTTCTCCGGAAAGAACCCCGGAAGTGCTGATCAAAACCACAATCAAAGATGAATACTATGTTCTGACTGTACAGGACAATGGACTTGGGTTGAAAAAAGAGCAAAGGGAAAAAGTATTTTCCATGTTCAAGCGTTTTCATGACCATGTAGAAGGCACCGGCATCGGGCTGTACATGGTGAAGCGGATAGTGGACAATGCTGGAGGCAAGATTGAGCTGGAAAGTGAGCTGGGCAAAGGCACCACTTTTCATGTCTATTTAAAACAATAGCTGTTAACTGCTAATCAAGGGGTACTCTGGTGGAATGCAGCATCTCTAATTTCCATCCTTCTCCGGTTTTAGTAGCCGTAGCGCTTTCCAGCCATCTCGCCAGTCTTGCTGGCTTTTCTTGGTACTCAAATCGAGCATTGTTCCAATAGGCGATCCATGCCATGTCCCCTTCAATTTTAATGGAAATAAACTCAAAATCATTCGTCCTTTTGGCCTGATCTTCCTGCTGTAAAGCTTTTTCAAAGTAGTGCGAAATAGTATCGTTATTCCAAACCTCACCATGCTCCAGCAGCAGAAAGTCTTCGGTATGGTATTTAGCAATATTTTCCTCGTTCAATTCGGACCAGACATGGTCGAAAGTATCCTGAATGAGGCTTTCTAAAGCTTTTTCATCTTCCTCATCTTGTGCAAGCACCAAGTTTATTATACCAAAGCAAAACGAAAATAGTAGTATTCTTTTTATCATATCAGTAGCATTGAGTTATGTCATCCGTTGTCAACGGCTGCAATTGCATATAAAGACAAATTAAGCATTTTGTAAGAAAAGATAAAAACAGCCTATGAGAATGCATTTTAATTGTCTAAATCAAATACGGAAAGTACCGGCAAGGCTTTGTTCTCAAAGTTCAATAAGGCCTGATTTTCCCAGGCGGAGCCGTCAGTAGCCTCCTCTCCTCTCCAGGCAATTAATTCTGCACCCCAGTAACAAAAACCGATGCCTTTGTCCACCTCTTCCAGTACAATTTGCCTGACCTCCGCCACAAAACTGCGCTGGCCTTCAGGTGTCGCAGGAAAGCCTGGCACTAATTGTTCTTCCAGCCCGACAATGTTATTGGTCCAGTCTGCCCAGTCGAGCGTAAACGGATAAGCTGTTTCTGCCACCAGCACTTCCTTATTATAAGTCGCTGACAACTGGTTGAGGGTGCTGCGAAGATCATCCGTTGATGTTCCAT
>JBGSXH010000133.1:0-7748 GCA_041751515.1 Cyclobacteriaceae bacterium
CGGTTCTCTACGTGGTTGCCTTTGGCAAAGCCTTTTCTGACATTCCAGCTGGCTTCAACAATAGAGCGTTTAATCGACAGGTCAACCCGTTTGCCGTTTACAGTTATTCTTAAATAGATCGGCGCCTTACCATTTATGGCCTTATATTTTCTTAAATAGAAAACAATTCCGAAGGTGTTTGTGCTGGTTTCCATCATATTTCAACAATTGATTTGTGCTCATTTGATGATCTGATTTGTACCCCTTTCATTTTGGGGCACCTTTTTGTCTTCAAATTGAACTATTTGAAATCAAAATAAACCCTGTAATACATTGTATATCAATGCATTACATCGATTAGGTGCCCCAAATATACATAGTAAAAAGGGGCACCGAATGGGGCACATTTTAGTTGAATTTGGATGGTTTATATTGATAGAAGAAAAACAAAAAACCCTCTAAAACATAAGATTTAGAGGGTTTTGCTATTATCTGAGTGATAATTGTCGGGATGGCCGGATTTGAACCGACGACCCCTTGCACCCCATGCAAGTACGCTACCGGACTGCGCTACATCCCGAGATATGCCTGCAATATTACATAAAAATTTAAAGCTTCAGAATTGTAAGCAGAAAAATATAAGTTAAAACCATAAATCTTCGCAAAAACGATATTGATGGCGTATTTTAGTGTTTCTTTGCCTCTGGAAATGTCGCTATGAAGCCCTTATCTTTTGCTGCACTTATACTGCTGGTCTTTTCATTTTCTGATCTTGCTGCCTGGCCCATACAACGTGGACTCAAGCTGCTGGACCGGGGAGATTATGAAAAAACACAATCATTGCTCCTCAAGCAATACCCTAAAGAACAGCGGGACCCGGCATGGCATTATCTTACTTCCAGGCTGCTATCGGCCAGAGAAAGCGACTTCTACAGCCCGGATTCTGCCTACTACCACTGTAGGGAAAGTTTGGGTTTGTTTGAAACGATTACCGATAAAGAGCGAAAACAGCTTGAAAAATTTCAGATCAATAAAGACCATTTAACAGCTCACCGGCAGACGCTGGACAGACTTGCATTTGCTGCAGCGCAAGACCAAAACACCAGGGCGGCATTTGAGCATTTTATTGCTCTGCATCAGAATGCTGCTCAGCTTCCGGCTGCCATTGCTGCACGCAATCAGCTGGCTTTTGCAGCCGCGGAAAGCCAAAACACCTATCCTGCCTACGAGGCATTCATGCGACAATATCCCGATGCAGCGGAGATTACGATGGCCAGAGAACGTTACGATGCCCGCCTTTTCGAAGCAGAAGCCGGCTCCGGCAGGCTCAGTGATCTTCAGCAGTTCATCGCCGCACACCCTGAGAGTCCGTTCCGCAGACAAATTCTGTCTCAAATTCTGCATTTATCTACTTTGGAAAACTGGCAGGAGCAGACCATCGCTTTCATCAAAACTTATCCAGGGGAAAAAGCCTCTGTTACTGCACAAAACGGGCTTTATGCTGCATTAGGTGCAGAGCAGTTTATTGATGCTTTGCCTCCTAAATTACAATACGATAGTCTTCGTTCCATGGCCAGGGCAGATAAATTTCGCCTGGTGCCTTTTCTGGAAGACAAGCGGTACGGATTTGTTGCTGAAGATGGCACCATGATTTTAAAGCCAAAATTTAAACATATCCCCGAAAGCTACCGATGCGAAGCTTTGCAAAGTCCCCTACTGCTGGCAAGCGAAAAAGAACAGCAACTGCTGATCAACCGCCATGGCAAGCCAATTTTTAACGGTACAGCAGAGACCTTCAGCACCATCGGAGGAGGTTACTACATCGTTGAAACCAAGGACGGCAATACCCTGATTCACCAAAGCGGTAATATCATCAGAACTAATATTGAGGGGGCTGGCTGGTTGGAAAACGGAATGATGTGGCTGCGACAAAACGGGAAAGCCGGACTACTTTCTCATTGGGGGAAAGAGATTCTGCCTGTCGAATACGAGGCTATTCGCGCTGATGAAAATTTTCTATATCTAAAATCCTCCGGGAAGTGGGCTATACTTTCCCTGACCGATTTTTTGAATAGCATCAAGGAAAATAATATACAAATTCAACCAGCATACGACGGCTATACCCGTGCCGGAAATGAGGTCATTGTTCAGGTTGCCGGCGAAAATATAGTCTTCGATCATACCATGCAAGAGAAGCTACCCGCTGTTAAAGGGGAGATCAGCAAACTAGGACAATATTATCTGATAAAATCGCAGCAATATACCCTGGTATCGGAAGACCTGCATTTCCTTTACGACGCACTGGATGACATTCTCTATAATAACCGCTGGATCGGCATCAAAAAAGAGCAAAGCTGGGCTTTAATAGACCACCACGGTAGCTTTTTTCCACAATTCAGCTTCGATTCTATCCGGCTCATGGGTAGCGAAGTAGCCATTGCATTTCAGCACAAAAAGACATTTGCCTTTATAGGCGACAATCGGCCGTTGGATATCTCTAACTTCGGTACTGATTTTTTCTGGCTGCAACCTTCCCTTATCGGCGAGCGTGCCGATAGCCTGCGTTTGCCATTCTTTGCTGTAAAAAACAGAAATCAGTATTACCGCATTTACAATACTGAAGGAGAGAACATCTTCTCCGGTAAGCTGGATAAAGTGCAGGTATTTTATGACGGCTTTATTCTGATAGAGCAAAATGGTAAAAAAGGACTGCTGAATAAACTGGGCGAAGTAGTAGTGCCTGTCAGATATTCGGGCATTGGCAGCTATCATAAAGGGACTTTTGCCATTTTAGAGGGGGAGAAGTTTGGCATTTACGATACATTCTCCGGCGATTTTATCAAACCTGCCTACGACCAGCGGCTAACCTCCCTGATGCCTGGTGTGTATGCGGCGAAAAAAGACGGAGCAGTGCAGCTTGTTACCAAATCATCAAGCTTTCATGAAGAAGGGCTGCAGGAGCTTGTAGCATGGCGCGAAAACTTTATTTTTGCACGCATAAAAAATGAATGGCGCATAATATCGGCAGATTCAATGCAGATAGTCGGCAACTTCGCATTTCAGCGAGCACGCCCATTGCATGAAGGATCGCCTTTGGCAGTCGTTGCGCAGGATAATAAGTATGGTATTTACCATTATCAGAATGGCATAATGGTGCCATTAAATTATCAGGAAATTACCAATATGGGGACCGCGCAGCAGCCCATCTTTGTTGCTGAAAAAGACAAAAACGATGGCTATCAACTCGACTACTTCGCTGAAGATGGGCGGGTAATTCATCGAAGTATCCTGAGTTTACAGGCGCTTGATTTAATAATTTGCGAATAATATCAACCAATATTAACATGATTAAAAAAACACTAACAGCCCTGGCCATTGCACTGACCATCGGCACCCAAACATTTGCCCAGGCCAATGGCGACAAACCCAAAATGGTGGTAGGCATCATTGTCGACCAGATGCGACCGGAATATCTCTATAAATACCAGCACCAGTATTCAGAAGATGGTTTTAACCGTTTGATGACTGATGGCTTCAACAATACCAATACGCATTTCAATTATATTCCAACGTATACAGGCCCTGGACATACCTCCGTTTATACTGGCTCCACGCCTGCGATCCATGGCATTATCGGCAATACCTGGTTCAACAAATCGCTTAATCGCTTTTTTTATTGTGCTGAAGACACGACGCACAATACGGTAGGGAATGATACAAAAAACGGGCAGATAAGTCCGAAAAATATGCTTGTAACTACCATCGGTGACGAGCTGCGCATGTCCAATAATTATCAGTCTAAAGTAGTGGGCATCTCCCTGAAAGACCGAGGTGCAGCGCTGCCGGCCGGCCATACTGCCAATGCTGCTTATTGGTTCGACTTTAGCGATGGCAAGTTCATTAGCAGTGATTACTACATGGACACCTTGCCAGACTGGATGCAGTCATTCAACAGTAAGAGGCTGGCAGACCAATACATGGATCAAACCTGGGAACTAAGCCTGGAAGCTTCCGCCTATGACATCACCGGCGAAGATGACAATCCGATGGAGCATATATTCGACGGCAGACATACGGCTACTTTTCCTTATAATTTAAAGGAAATACGCAAAGACAATGGAGATGTGGGCATGCTCAACCTCACTCCTTATGGCAATACCATATTGGTAGACCTAGCCATGGCCACTATTGATGGAGAACAGCTCGGGCAAGGTGAATTTACCGATATGCTGGCATTGAGCTTTTCTACACCGGATGCAATCGGCCATAATTTTGGTCCGCAGGCAGTAGAACTACACGACATGTACCTGAAGCTGGACCAGGAAATTGCCAGGCTGCTGAGCTACCTTGATGAAAAGGTGGGTGAAGGCGAGTATTTGGTGTTTTTGACTTCGGACCATGGCGCCGCTAATGCTCCCAAGCACGCTATGGAACGAAAGCTGCCCGCTGGTTTTATTCCGGAAAAAGAACTTGGAGACTCTATTAACATTTTTCTACAGACAAAACTTGGTGATGGCAGCTGGGTAAAATCTTACAGTAACCAGCAGGTATTCCTGGACCGCGAAGCCATTATGGAAACTGGGGAAGACCTGGCCAAGGTACAGCGCATTGTGGCAGACCATATATTGAATTATGACAATTTTGCAGCGACCTATACTGCCTACGATTTGCAGAATGGTGATTACGGAGCAGAGGGTCTCCGCGGCCATTTAATCAGAGGCTACCACCAAAAACGCAGTGGTGACGTTGCTGCGGTTTATGACCCTGGCTATATCGGGAAAATTTCCTATGCCACCACCCATAGTTCAGGTTATAATTATGATACCCACGCTCCGCTCTTATGGTACGGTTGGAACATAGAGGCCGGGAAGTCAAGCAAATACGAGACAATTACCAGTATTGCGCCAACAATTTCTCAGCTTTTGCAAATTTCCTTGCCTAGTGGCGCGACGGGTACTCCGATTAAAGAAGTTGTAGGCTTTTAGATAATCGTGAAAGAATATAAATGACAGTCTTGAAGAGCTGCGCCAATGGGTGCAGCTCTTTTTCTTTTTTAATGCATTACTTTAGCAGCTCAATTCCTATTAAATTACATCAATTCAAATATTACAAAGTATATTTTATGACGTTTACTGCCAAAATAAAAAATAAGGACATTACTCCCGAACTGGAGTTCATCGCTTCCAAAAGCGGCGGCCCGGGCGGACAGAATATAAATAAAGTAAACTCAAAAGTTAGTCTTCGATTTAACGTACAGCAGTCGGCAGTACTCACTGATGATGAGAAAGCAATAATCTCCGATAAGTTATCCTCAAGAATAAGCACAGAAGGCATATTGATTGTCACCTCGCAAAACAAACGAACACAGCTACAAAATAAGGAAGCTGCGATTATAAAGTTTAATCAGTTGATGGGTAAGGCATTTTCCAGAAAGAAAGCCCGAAAAGCCACGAAACCTACCAAATCATCCGTCAGAAAACGGCTTGACAATAAGAAAATGCATAGTGAGAAGAAGCAGATGAGAAAGAACCTGGACCGCTGATTTTTATGATTTCACTGATTTCGCAGATTGGGATTAGGTGCTGCTTTTTTTATTCTGTTTTTAATACACTATGAAACTCAATCTTAATCTGTCCTAATCTTGCAATATTGCTTTAATATCGGCAGAATACTCCGGCAGTGGTCCTGATGATGAAGCAACAAAAGCACCAAGTTGATTGGCGATCTTTGCCGCTGCCCTGGGAGCATTTGATTTTATATAATGTTTGACAAATGCGGCGCTAAAAGCATCTCCTGCGCCAACGGTATCTTTCACTGTTACAGGGAAACCTTCGACAAAATTCAGGACATTGTTTTCAAATACATAGCAGCCTTTTGCCCCTGCGGTAATTAAGATTAATTTAATGTCAAAGTCTGCTGAAAGCTTTGCCATAAAACCGGGCAATCTATACTGCTTTCCATAAAACATCTCTGACAGTACATTCACTTCTTCATCATTCAGCTTAAAAATGGTACAGTGTTCCATGCTATGTTGGATGATCGCTTTGTTGAAGCAGTCTTTTCTGAGGTTAATATCGTAGAAAATATGGCTGAACTGATGGTTTTTCAATAACTCGTGAAGACTTGCGGCGGCGGCTTCGCTGCGCTGCGCAAGTGTCCCGAAGTACAAAACATCGAAACGATTGGCGCTCAACTGATGCTCACTTTCGGCATAATCAATAAAATCATAAGCCACATTTTCAATGATGGTGTAATCCGGTTGTCCGTCGTTCAACACTACCGGTACAGTACCGGTAGCATGGCTTTCATCATGTTGGATCAAGCTGACATTGACGCCCATCTGCTGAATTTCATGCAAAGCACGCTTGCCCAGTTCATCTTTACCAACGCGGGAAAACATATAAGATGATAACCCTTGTTTTGCCAGGTGGCCGGCAAAATTCAGCGGCGCTCCTCCCAGATAAGGTTGCTCATCGATGATGTCAAATAATATTTCTCCAAATGAAAGTACTTTCATAACTCACCTTTTCTTAAAAATACCTATTTATCAGCATTGATGGTATATAAAGTACCGGATTTTATATTCAAATCTCCACCTTTAGCCCTAATTTTCACCTGACTGAAAACCTCTTCCGGGAAGAAAATGTCTGTCATATTCGTGAGGCCATCATCAGCAAACAATTCCAGGGAGGCTACATCAACTAACAATTTTATTTTGTGCTCCTTGTCATTTACAAACCTTGGTGCAATATGGCGGGTGCCAAAGTCTTCCGAAAATGCATGGTCGCCGGCATTAGTCCGATCTGTGAAGAATTGTTTGTTTTCAGCCTCATAGCCAATCACCATTTCCTGTCCTGATGGATTGAAAAGGATAATTTCATAGCCCGTCCCATCATTTTCAACTTCTAAAGACAGTTCCAGGGCAAATGTTCCCTTGTTTAAATTGGCATCCTCTCCTATCATCAAACTGTCGGCAAACGTTGTACTTTCGATTTCGTGTTCATCTCCCTGAAGCTTCTCCGTCTCTTCAACCGGCTGCGAAATCAGTCGAATGCCAGCATCAGTTTTTGCAAGGCTTAGGTCTCTCGCCACCGTCATTGCACTGCGCCAGTTTTCTGTAGGTACGACATTGGCATAAGACCAATTGCTCATCCATCCCATGAAAATCCGTCGATTATCGGGAGCATTGGCAAAAGTTACGCCTGCATAATTGTCCCTTCCGTAGTCAATCCAAATGCCGATATCGCCTACATCCTTACCAAAATCCTCATCCATGGTGAAAGTGCTGCCATCGAAGTCACCGACAAAGTACTGCGTACCCGAGCCACCATTGGGTGCACCCGGATTAATACTTACCAACAATACCCAATGGTCTTCTCCATTATCATCAACAGCTAACTTAAATAGATCCGGGCATTCCCATACACCACCATGGGCACCGGTGTTTTCACCAAAATCACTCTCATGCTCCCATTCCAGCAAATTTTTTGAAGAGTAGAAGCTAATTTTATCTGCTACCGCCAATGACATTACCCACTTTTCAGTGTCCTCATGCCACATCACTTTCGGGTCGCGGAAATCTTTGATCCCGGGATTGTCCAGCACCGGGTTGTTTTCATATTTCGTCCAGGTTCTGCCCTTGTCTACGCTGTAAGCGATGCCTTGCGTCTGGAAGTTGTCTTTCCCTGCTGCTTCAGCTTCAGTATTGTGATAGGTAAAAATAGCGACCAGAGGCGTTTCACCATCGGCACCAAGGCCGGAAGTATTGT
>JBGSXH010000134.1:0-2627 GCA_041751515.1 Cyclobacteriaceae bacterium
TCGTTAAGATTATCTCCGTCCGGCGTAAATGCGTTGGGGATAAATACCACAACGGGAAACTCCATAATGAGTTCATTCGAGAAACTAACATCACCTGGCTGGTTAACTGGTGTGGCCTTGATACGGTAGATATTTCGCTGCCGGTCTTCCGGAGGCTCGTCACTGTAGGTTGTGCTGCCGGTAACATTAAAGAGCTCTATCACATTGCGGTCTTCATCTAACCGCTGCAATTCATATCGGGAAACACCGTCCGTCCAGCCAGTGTACTCATTCCACGATAGCACATTGCGAATGTTTTCTTCCTGGGTGCCCGTTAAATATATTGGACAGGCCAGCAGGGAGGGCGTGCTGCTGTTGCCACACTCATCCAGGTATTCTACATAATAGCAAGGTCTCGTGCCAAGGTCCAGCTCATCGGTAAAGCCACTTTCTGTGGTGGCTTCTGCAAGCACAGTGGTATCTCCCTGCTGGCTTACTGAATAAAGGTTATAGTTTTCTGCCCCGATGTCCTGTGGTGTTTGCCAGGTAAGAATGACATTGCCGTTTTCTATGGTGGCCAGAATGTTTTCTATTGGAGGCGCAGCAAAATCTGCGTTAGCAACAACACTTTTCGGTAAAGCGCTGGCAGTATAGCCTTCTACGTAATTAGCTCTTACCACATAGCTGTACTCAACATTACAGGCTACGTCTGTATCTACATATTCCAGCGGTGCGGAAGGGTTAAATGTGCCTAAATTCTGATTATCATTAACTCGCAGCAAAGTATAGTTGGCAATAATAGCAGGATCGTTGTCAGTGGTCGTCCAGCTGATTTCGTTTTGATTTTGGCCGGCAACCACCTCCAAAAGTGGGACGCATATGGTGTTGGAAACTGGATTATCAGTGCCACATCCTGATGTGATCATTCTAAAACAATTAATATTGTCCGCCAGGTTTATATTAGGTCTTGCGAAGTTGATTTGACCACCAAAATCCTGGCTTATTGTACCAATTGAATTGAAATCTCCTCCATTGGACTGAAGGTCAATTTCGTAAGAGAAATCAGTATTTTGGTCAAAGGTAATATCGACTGAGTTTTGTTCAGTGGCTGTTATATTTCTTATCGTAGTTGCTTCTACTTCAGGTGCAAATTCTGTAGCTTGTACTGTTAAATTGGTTTCTGCACAACTTAAAGCATTGGCTACTTGACCGTTAATAACCCATTGTATATTCAGCTGAGCCGGCTCTTCGGAAAGTTCAATGGTGGTTGAAAAATTTTCTAAAGTTTGCAGCGTATTGGTGCCATCATTCAGGAAAAAACCATTCACCACATCGGGAACATTAGTTAAAGTGATATCTATAAAATAATTGTCACAATAATTAATAGCAACTTGGGGAGCTTCCAGATCAAGAACTTCTATGGTTATCTGGTCAGTGCGAGGGGTGGCATTAGCCTGAATCTGTCTGATAATATAGGTTCCGGGTTCAGTATATACATGTGTTTTGCTGGTTTCTGTATCCTGATCTCCTTCATCAACATTAGGGTCATAATCATAAATATACTGGATACTTTCTCCGGCATCTGCACCATCGGTAATTTCTACTTCAAAGCCCGTGCAGCCAATAGAAGAATTAACGGTAAAACGCCCTCCATCGCTGGTATTGTCATCCTGCGCCCAAACCTGATTTGCTGCGATAAAGCAGAAGGCTATCGCTAAAAAAGTAAATGTTTTCAAAGCAAAAAATCGTTTTTAACCTGTTTTAAAAATAGAATCGTCTTTTGAATATCTTCATGAAAGACTCTATCCTGCTCTATAAAGGAGACTTCTGTCCTTAATTTAGCAATAAAATCTTCAATCTTCCTACTGCTCTGTAAAGGTCTTCGAAAATTTAAGGCCTGCGCTGCTGTAATCAATTCCACTGCTAATATAGTATAAATATTTTCTATCACCTTATAGGTTTTCGTAGCTGCATTGGCACCCATGCTCACATGGTCTTCCTGACCGTTGGAAGAGACGATAGAATCTACTGAAGCGGGTGTACACAATTGCTTGTTTTGGCTCACCACGGAGGCGGCCGTGTATTGCGGAATCATCAACCCGGAGTTGACAACTAAAAATTCAGGTAGTCCTCTCAGGCCTGACACCAGTTGATAAGTACGGCGTTCAGAAATATTACCAATTTCAGCCATGGCAATGCTCAGGAAATCTAGCGCTAAAGCCAGCGGTTGCCCATGAAAATTCCCGCCGGAAAGAATCAAATTTTCGTCGGGAAAAATATTGGGATTGTCAGTGACACCATTCACTTCATGGTAAAAAATTTCTTCTGCATAATGGATGGCATCCAGCGAAGCGCCATGTACCTGAGGAATACACCTGAACGAATAGGGGTCCTGGACATGGGCTTTGGTTTGCGCAATCAATTGGCTTCCCTCTAGTATCGCTAACATATTGGCGGCGACCATTTTCTGACCTTTTTGAGGTCGTATATTATGGATATATGGCAAAAAGGGGTCTTTATTGCCATCAAAGGCTTCCAGGGAGGTAGCGCCAATAAGATTGGCCAATTTTAACAATTTATGGCTTTCATTGACGCAATGCACTCCATAAGCTGCCATAAACTGAGTGCCATTTAACAAAGCCAGTCCT
>JBGSXH010000135.1:0-2234 GCA_041751515.1 Cyclobacteriaceae bacterium
ATATTTCCCTGAAGGACCTGTTGCAGCAAAAGGAGACTTCAGAGAAGGAAAAAAAACAGGCGATTTTAAAGAATATTATGTCAATGGACAACTACAGCGTATCGTCCCCTATGATGATAATAAAAAACAAGGTCAGGTAACGGTTTATCATCAGAACGGTAACTTGCTTCAATCTGCTAACTTTCAGAATGATCAGCTGGCGGATACCATGAGATTGTACTTCGATGATGGCAATATCAAAAGCCTTTCCACTTTTGTGGAGGGCAAACCCGAAGGAATCATCCAGGAATATTTCGCTGATGGGCAGCTAAAGCAGGAAATTGCTTATGCCAATGGCCAGCAGAATGGCATCACAAAAACCTACTATGAGCAAGGCGGCATCAAAACAGAAGGCGATTACAAAAACGGCCATCTGGAAGGTTTTTTTAAAACTTACTATGCTGACGGTCAGCTGGAAACCTATTCAGAAAACAGCAATGGCATGAAGTCCGGCGCATTTAAAAGTTATGCCCGAAACGGACAACTTATACTGGAAGGACAATATAACCGGGGTATGCTTGATGGGGAGAACAAGGGCTTTTACGATGATGGCACACCCCGACACATCCACCGCTATAAAAAGGGTACAAAACAGGGAGAAAGTACTGTTTTTCATCCCAACGGACAAATGAAGGAGAAAATCCTGTATAGCAATGATGAAAAAGATCGTGTTATTAAAAAGTATGATGAGGAGGGAAAATTGTATGCCGAGGAAAAATACAAAAACAATATTGCAGATGGAGAATGGCGTACCTACTATGCTAATGCCCAGTTAAAGGAGAGCATCCCCTATCTCAATGGCAAAATTAGTGGCAAACAGCTGCATTATCACGAAAACGGACAGGTAAAAATGGAGAAGACACTGGAAAACAATGTTATTCAAAATCAGGTCATCCATTATTATGAAGACGGGACTACAAAAGAAATTGTACATTATAAAAGCGGCAAAAAACATGGGAATAGTCAATCATACCATCCTAATGGAATCCTTGCAGTGGAAGGAGCGTATGCCGGCAACCAAAAAGTAGGCACCTGGGAATACTTCGATAGTGCCGGCAAACGGCTTAAAACAGAAAGTTACCGGCAAGGGAAAATCATAGATACTGACGAAAATTGATCTAAAATGCCATTTTTACATTTGCCTTTACTATTTTTGAAGCATGAACTCAGCCATTAAGGAAACAAATTTCAACCTGCCCGGTCAGAAAAAATTTTATCGCGGAAAAGTACGCGATGTTTATTTTTTTGAGGATAAGATTGCCTTGGTGGCTACTGATCGCATATCTGCTTTTGATGTAGTACTTCCCGAACCCATTCCCTTCAAGGGACAGGTTTTAAACCAGATAGCAGCGAAGTTTCTACAGGCTACTCAGGATATAGTACCGAACTGGCTGCAGGAAACGCCAGACCCCAACGTATCCATTGGTTTACATTGTAAGCCTTTTCCTATTGAAATGGTCGTAAGAGGCTATCTTGCAGGCCACGCCTGGCGTACCTACCGATCTGGAGAAAGAATGCTCTGCGGTGTCAGTTTGCCGGAAAACCTGAAAGAAAACGATCAGCTGCCTTCTCCTATCATTACCCCAACGACCAAAGCTCACGAAGGGCATGACGAAGACATTAGCAGAGAAGCCATCTTAACGCAGGGAATTATTGACGAAGCTACTTACAGTCAGCTAGAACAATACAGTCTCGCATTATTTGAAAGGGGAACGGCAATGGCCAGGTCACAAGGACTGATACTCGTGGACACTAAATATGAATTTGGTACTGATAAGGGTATAATCTATTTGATTGACGAAGTACATACACCGGACTCTTCCAGGTATTTTTATAGCGAAGGCTACGATGTAAGACAACAAAACAATCAGCCCCAGCAGCAATTATCCAAAGAGTTTGTCCGGCAATGGTTAATCGAAAATGGTTTTCAGGGTAAAGAAGGACAACAAATACCTGATATGACAGAAAGTGTAGTAAAGTCGATATCGGATCGTTATATTGAGCTTTACGAGAAAGTAACCGGCCAAAGCTTCGAAGCTGGCAGCAGCGAAAATGTGCAGGCACGCATTGAAAAGAATATGAAGACAGCGCTAGCTTAGTTTTGTCTCCGCTTTTTAAAGAGGACTTTAAATTACTTAATTTTATTTTTTTAACCATGGTGTAACTACACCATAACCTTTATAACACCTATGAAA
>JBGSXH010000136.1:0-16208 GCA_041751515.1 Cyclobacteriaceae bacterium
GTTCGTTGAACCAACAATTATGGGCAGATCCACGTGCTTCCCTTTCCTACAAGTTTGCACATGAGGGACAGCTTTCTCTGGCCTATGGCACTTTTAGCCAGCTGCCTGAAGAAAGGTTCAGGGTATTGAACAAAGCGCTCGGCAATATGAGCGCCAGCCATTATATCCTCAATTACTTCATTTCCAATAATGGCAGAACATTCCGTGCCGAAGCATTTCACAAGACCTATGACAATTTACTAGGCTATCGTGGTACACATTTCAATCCAACAGCAATAAATTTAAACGGTAATGGCTATGCCCGTGGAATGGATTTTTTCTTTCGGGATAATAAGTCCTTTGCCAATACTGATTTCTGGATTACCTATAGTCTGGTAGATTCTAAGCGCAAATTCATGCTTTACGAAAACCGTGTGCAGCCGGGTTTTGCCCCAAAACACAATGGCGCCATAGTGGTAAAACATTTCATCAGCAGATTCAAGTCACAATTGGGCCTCTCCTACATCATTAATGATGGCTATGCTTATACCAATCCCAATTTACCGGGAGAGCAAAACAACCGCACCAAAAGCTATCAGGATTTGAGTTTAGGCTGGAGCTACCTTCCCAAGCCTCAGCTCATTATTCACTTTGCCTGCAACAATATTCTTGGCAGAGATAACATTTTCGGCTATGAGTATGCGACGGAAGCTTTGCCTTCAGGCAGTTTCGCAGAAAGACCATTGCAACAAGGTGCGCCCAGATTCTTGTACCTGGGCATCTTTCTTACCCTTTCAAAAGATAAAAATGCAAATCAATTAAATAATCTCTAAAACTTACAATTATGAAAACGTACATGATGACCCTATTACTCCTTTTGAGTACGCTCAACCTTATGGCCGGTAACAATCCTGCCTACGAGCAAGCGATGAAAAATCAGTTAGAAGAAATGAACAGCGCTGAGAATGCTATGCAATTGCAGCAAGTCGCGCAAGGCTTTAGCAGAATTGCCAATATGAATGCATCGGAATGGTTACCCGACTATTACGCTGCATTCTGCCTGATAGATGCTGGCATGCGATCTCAAGAAGGAATAAAGCAAAAAGACGCCCTGTTCCACGAAGCCAAAAAGCATATCGAGAAAGCAACGAAAGCCCATGGAAGCAATGCAGAATTGATGGCCATGCAAGGTTATGCCCTTATGGGCGAGTTGAGTGCAGATCCGGAAAGTCGTGGCCAAAGTATGTCTGGACTGGTCTTCGGCACTTTCCATAAAGCATTGGCCATGGATCCAGAAAATCCCAGAGCCATGATTTTACTGGCCAATATGGAAATGGGTACGGCCAAATTCTTTGGCCAAAGCAGCGATAAGTCCTGCGAACTGATTCAGCAAAGTTTGCAACTATTTGAAAAAGAAGCTGCTAAAGAAATAACCAATCCTTTTTTACCAATATGGGGTCGGGATTACGCTGAAAAAGCCAATACACAATGCTCGGAATAATATTTCCTCCAATAACCTGTAAGCATAGCGACATGCTACAGGTTATTGATAAATTTTGATATTTTTGAGTAATATTCCTTAGGGTCATAATAGTGTGAAAGCCATGCTAAATAAGAAGCTTCGCGTTAATACTGCATTATTTTCGTCATTGTATAAATTCTTGTTACTCAACCTGGGCATAGCGTTCGGTTTGATGGCGCTATCGTGTCCTTATTGCTTTATCTCCTTCAGTGCATTTAAAACCATTATCCCGGACCTTATATTTTCCTTCTTGATCTCCAGTGCGCTGAGCATAGGTGGCTTCAAGATTGAAAGCTATTTCGATACAAGAATTAGCTGGATAGAAAAACCGATAAAAAGATTGTTTCTCACTGCTAGCTGCTATTTGATTTATTCGTTTATCGTTAGTTTTGTCCTGGTACTCTTCTATACTCTCTTAAAATATCCTCACTTAGATATCCATACCATTCCCTGGCAGCGGGTGCTTCAAAATACCAGTTTACCAGTCACTATTGCTGTTGTGATCGTCACCATTTTCATCAGCCGCTCCTGGCTGTATGAATGGAAGAACGCGGCCATCGAGGCAGAGCAGTTAAAGGTAGAAAATCTGGCGAGCCAATACCAGTCATTGCGGGATCAACTTAATCCTCACTTTCTATTCAACTCTTTGAATACGCTCTCCAATTTAGTGTATGAAGATGCGGATAAATCTGCTGCTTTTATTCAACAACTCTCTAAGGTTTACCGCTATGTTCTCGAGGTGCAGGACGAACAGTTGGTAAGCCTGAGCAAAGAGCTGGAATTTGCCAGGCACTATCTGAATCTTCAAAAAATTCGCTTTGAAGATGGGCTCAACTTTTCCATTGATGCGGAAGATATTTCCAGCTATTGCATTCCTCCACTATCACTCCAGCTCTTGCTTGAAAATGCCATGAAGCATAATATTGTCAGCGAGACACAAACGTTACACATCTCCATTAAACAAATCGGGGAAGTGCTTGTCGTCAACAATAACCTTCAGCAAAAGCACGTGCAGGAGCAGGAAGATAGCGGCATCGGGCTTCTCAATATTGAACGACGTTATCAACTCCTCAGTGAAAAAATCCCTGAAATCAAGAAGTCAGCTGATAAATTTACCGTTATCCTTCCTCTGTTAAAGCTCCAGCTATGAACGTACTGATTATTGAAGATGAAAGGCAGGCAGCCTCCCGCATGCAAA
Organism: Cyclobacteriaceae bacterium; assembly: GCA_041751515.1. Lineage (GTDB taxonomy): Bacteria > Bacteroidota > Bacteroidia > Cytophagales > Cyclobacteriaceae > JBGSXH01. Next base: position 2,700 of record JBGSXH010000136.1, read on the forward strand.
AATTACTTACTGCATTAATGCCCGAAGCCAAGTTATTGGGTCCGCTGGACAGTATCGCTGCGACTGTCAAATGGCTGCTAACAAACGAGGAACCAGCGTTGATTTTCAGCGATATTCAGCTGGCAGATGGGCAGAGTTTTGAGATATTTCATCAGGTAAACATTAGTGCGCCAATTATATTCACTACCGCTTACGACCAGTACGCCATCAAAGCCTTTAAACTTAATTCGGTGGATTATTTACTAAAACCCATCGACCCGGAGGAGCTGGAAGAAGCCATCAACAAATTTAGAAATCAAACCATTGTACCATCAGTCGACTTAAGCTGGTTACAAACCATGCTTCATTCGACCAAAAAGCAATACAAATCCCGTTTTATAGTAAAATTCGGAGAGAAGATACAAAGCATATCCAGCGCTCAGATAGCACTTTTCTATAGCGCCGCAAAGACCACTTTTCTTCAAACACATGAGGGAAGAACATACATCATCGACTACGCGCTGGACCAGCTGGATACTATGCTTGATCCTGATCAATACTTTCGGCTCAATCGCAAATACATTGCTGAATTGAGTGCCATTGCCGAAATACATACCTATTCCAGTAGCCGCCTGAAAATAAAGCTGCATAACTGCTCCGATAACGATATTCTCATCAGTCGGGAAAAAGTAGGCCACTTCAAAAACTGGCTGGATGATGGCAAGATCGGCTGAGAAGCTGCAGCGCTTTGGAGCCTTTTCAATGCTTTTGATGCCATTATGTCATTATTGTTTCGCAGACATGGATGGCGGCACAGTCATATTTTGATATAAAGCCTTGTGAGGAGTATCACCCATCTCAAAATGCAGCGTTCCGCCAGCAATGATTTCATCATGACTAATGTAAAGCCGATTCAGCGGATTTCCATTCAAGGAAATAGCCTGAATGTATGGATTTATTGGTGAGTTATTTTCTGTAGTAACCCGGAAACTATTCCCATTTTCCAGGGCAATCGTAGCATCCTTCACCAGCGGACTCCCTATGACATACAGGCCTTCCGCAGGGTTGACGGGATAGAAGCCCAGAGCGCTAAAAACGTACCACGCGGACATCTGCCCGCAATCTTCATTACCAGGCAATCCATCAGGGGTATTTTGATACAATTCGAGCATGATTTGCCTTATCTTTTGCTGGGCTTTCCAGGGCTCACTTGTATAGTTGTACAAATAAGGGATATGGTGGCTTGGTTCGTTTCCATGTGCATACTGCCCAATCATCCCGCTTATATCTGCAGACACATTTTCGCCGGTCATTTCTGAGCTCACATTAAATGTGGAATCTAAGTGTTGAATAAAGCCATCTTCGGATGGAAACAGGTCAATAAGCCCCTGCACATCGTGTGGCACAAACCAACTATGCTGCCATGCCGTTCCTTCCACATAGATACCGTCGAAGCCATGTTCTGAGTGAAAAGGATCAAAGGGCTCTTGCCAGCGGCCATCACTGTTTTTTCCTCGCATAAAAAGCGTTGCGTCATCAAACAGGGCTCGGTAGCTGCCTGCTCTTTCCATGAAATAAACATATTCCTCGTCTTTATCTAACATTTTTGCCACCTGCGCTATGCACCAGTCATCATAGGCATATTCTAAGGTTTTTGTCACCGACCAGCCGTCTTTATCTGCCGGTATAAAACCATATTGGCGATAAAAATCTGTACCTCTTATCTCCTGCTCAGCACTTACTTTCATTGCGGCAAAAACTTCCTCTGCTCGGTCACTTAAATAGCCCTTTTGCAAAGCATCCGCTAAAATAGGGACAGCATGGTAGCCGGTCATAGTATTAGTTTCATTGCCGGCCAAAGCCCAGACCGGTAGCTTCCCATATTCGTCGAAAAAAGCCATGATAGAATTTAAAAAATCATGGTTCTTTTCCTCCTGCAATAGGGAAAACATGGGATGTGAAGCCCTGAAAGTATCCCATAGTGAAAAGACTGTATAGCGGACTAATTCATTGTTTTCTACTATTTCATCATTAGCACCTTTGTATTTGCCATTCAGGTCGCTGTGTAGGTTGGGCACGAGGGACGCATGGTATAGCGCAGTATGAAAGATAGAATCCAATGCAGGATTAAGCATGTTCACCTGCACCTTTTGCAGTTCAGATTCCCAGATATCATTGGCTTCTGCCACATATTGTTCAAAATTCCAGTGGGCCGCTTCTACCGCTATGCTTTTTTCAGCACCTGCTTCGTCTGCCGTTGACAGTCCCACCTTCACTAAAATAGTATCCGCATTATCCGGAAATTCAAATACCCCCTGACTAAACTGACCTTTAACACTATCTCCCTGCAATTTCTCTTCTTTTTCATACCAGGAAACTTCCTTAAAAGGAACGGAAAATTGCGCATGAAAATAAATACGCTGGTCTTTGGCCCAGCCTGTAGAATAGCGATAACCGGCTATAGTAGAATCATTTAACACCCAAATGGCAGTTTGAGTAGGCTCATCCCAGTTGATGTGAAAACCCAGGTCCAGAGAGATGGCGGGTTTAGCATTTGCTGGAAAACTATATTGGTGAATGCCGGTGCGTTCAGTAACAGTCAGGGCAGTACCAATACCATTGTCAAATGTCACCTGATAAAAGCCGGGCTGTGCGCTCTCCTGAGCATGCTGAAAAGCTGCAGGAGCCGGTCTGTCTTCTGCCATCTTGTCAAAGGGCATAAAAGAAATATCGCAATAATCGCCTATACCCGTTCCGCTCAAATGCAGGTGACTGAATCCTGCGATCACTGAGTCTGAATAATGGTAACCTGAAGACCAGTCCCAGCCTTCAGTGCCATTATCAGGACTTAACTGCACCATTCCAAATGGAAGGCTTGCGCCAGGATATGTATGTCCATGTCCGTCTGTACCTATGAAAATGTTGACCAGCTGCGTTCTTTCAATTTCCTGTTCCACCAGGTTCGCCTGAGTATTCGTGCAGGAACTGGCTACAAGAAAGTAAGTTATCGCAGATAATATTAATATAGGCTTAGTTGATAATGGCTTCATTTGATAGTTAAATAAACAAAAGGCAGCAACTCGACAAATGGTCAAGTGCTGCCTTTGATTGTATTGTAGTTAATTAAAACTCGGAAATAACATCGGCCCTGGGTAGACCACACGGAAGACGTCATCTCTTGCGAGCAAAACATTATAAAAGAAATGCACTTCACCTATTACGCCATTTCTTCTGTTTTCCTGTATCATATCCACTAAAAACTGCTCTTCAGGCACGTACCCTCCAAGGAATGATAATACACCTGGGTAAAAGATATCAATATTTTCCTGTCCTACTCTTGAAATTTGATCTCTTAAAAGCGCTCTGTAAACTCCCAGTCCCTGATTATCTCTCCGATAAAGCTGCGGGCTGACAATATCGCAATAGCCACCTTTTACCCAGCTGTCGTAGTCCTGAAGGTATTCTACATAGCCAAAATTCAGAGGGCTTGGCGACATGGCTACAATACACTGAGGATTAATCTCTTTTACATTATTGTACAATTTCTCACCCCACTCGTTGAGGCGATCTGCTCTCCAGCGCAACCAGCCTGGATCTTGTCGGTTAGCAGGCGGATTTTGCCCATTGTGCTCAGCACGATATTCTGCTACGGTATACTCATCATATCCACCTTCGGAAGGCATGGCCGGCAACCTGTCATCGCCTTGTACGCCATCAATATCAGGATAATTCTCTACTACTTCCAGCACAAGGTCCTCTACAAAATCCTGCACTTCAGGAAGCAGAGAGTTCAACCAATAAAATCCGTTTTTCACCACTGTATTGCCATCGCTGTTAATTGCAGCCCACTCAGGCTTAGTATTCAGGATAGGTCCCGGATTGCCATTAAAAGCAGCGAAACCATATTCAAACCAGGCAAATACCTTAATATTTTGAGCATGGGCAGCATCAATAAGCTCTCGCAAAGGGTCTCTGCCCGCGTAGGCAGGGTCTATATTGACACCAGTCAGGTTTTCCATCACCATGCTTGGATACGTAGTAGTGGCCCGATTGTAGGTGACCACAAATATGGTGTTGACATTCAATTCACTGCAAAGGTCTACAGCATTTTGAATTCCCTGTTGAGAGTTTAGGACATCACTATCCACATTGGTAAGCCAAACACCGCGAACGCCGGTTTCCTGCGCTTCAACATCAGCCATAACAGTATATGTTTTTTCTGTGGTACCATCAGGCGCGGTGACCGTTATGGTTACAGGCTCACTTACGTCAACCACCTCACCTGAAGCCGGCGACACCTCGGCATCCTCTTCCGCTGTGATGATGGATAGCTCAACATCGGTGAGGTCGGAACCAAATGGCAGTGAAAATCTTATTTCCTGTGTGTCTTCATCAAGCTCACCCACCACGTATTTATTGGCAAAAGTCATGGTAACGATGCTGGCATTGCTGCTCAAGCCTTCTTCCGTCAGCACTGTATAATTACGACGGGCACCATCAGCACCGGTTACTGTATAGATGACAAAACGTGAAAAGTCCTGTGCTTCTCCGCTTGCCGGACTTACTGTTGCCCCTTCAGACACCCTGATAGTTGGCGTAAGACTGGTTTTATCAGTTCCTTCAGGCACTGTAATGGTGACTGTGCCTGCCTGGTTATCTACAATCCCTTCTATTGGAGGCTCGAACGATTCGAATGCAAAATATTCTATGAACCGTTCCTGTGCTGCACTGGTATCATCGTCATCGTCAGAGCAGGAAACCAAAAATGGAACTAGCAACCATAATAGAGCAAAACATACATTTTTATAGCTTTTTAATTTCATAATCTTGTTATTTTTCGTCAGCAGTTCTTTCTGTATAAGGCCCCTGGAAGTACGATTTTCTTTTTTTGATGCCTTCATAAAAAAAGAAGACCTCGCCCTCGACACCCAAATCACGATTATAGTCTACCATCTGCTTAAGCAGTACATCATCTGGATTATAATCATCCACCTGGAGCAATACACCAGGGATAAATTTTTTCAGATTCTCTTCGGAAAGTTGCCCATTGACAATCTTATCCATCTCCTTCTTATATGCTTCAAAATTGTAGCGGTAAACTTGTGGAACAATGAGGTCTACCAGACCAAGATTCATCCAGCTCGGCCAGTCTTGCAGATAATTTTCTTCGCTCCATGGATAAATACTTGGTGACATTGAAATGATAAGCTCATTGTCAACCGCCCTTAGTTCCTCCACCATATCCTGCAAAAATGTCGTAAGTAAGGCGGAACGCCATTTCACCCAGGCATAATCTTGATGATTTTCCGGCGGCGATTCGCCATTATGAGCATCTTTGTAAAGCCCTACGGTAAAGTCGTCATAACCTCCATTGGAAGGTAAGGCGGGCAGTCGATCATCCCCCTGAATACCATCCACATCATAATTCTCCACTACCTCTCTGACTAAAGATTTAACAAAATCCTGTACTTCCGGATGAAAAGCATTCATCCATTGAAAATTGTTCTTCTCAGTCAAATTACCCTCAATGTCTTTAGATGCCCAGTGCGGTTTTGCTTCTATGATTGGCCCCCCTGTAGGGTCTTCATAGGCACAAGAAAACCCGAACTCAAACCAGGCAATAACTTTAATATTTCTTTTGTGTGCCGCTTCGATGACCTCTTTCAGCGGGTCTCTGCCCTCAAAGTCAGGATGAATGCTGGCACCGGTAACATCCTGCAGTGTATTACTGGGATATAATGTGAATGCACGATTCCAGGTGACTACAAATATGGTATTGATACCTGAGGCGGCACAGGTGGCTACCGCTTGCTCTATATTTTCGCGGGAAAACAATGCATCGCTGGCTACATTAGTTAACCAAACACCCCGAACAGCGGCATCTTGCTCAGTGGTTTTCGAAGCATTTCCTTTGTACACCGTTGAAAATATTAGTAGCAGCAAAAGACTGCCTAACAAGATCACATAGCTTCTTTTGGATTGAAGTAAAGCCATTATACTTAACGCCTATTGAAGTGTTTGAAGAGTTGATAATAAATTAAAGAGAGGGCTTCAGATTTGGCCCTCTCTTTTGGTTTATCAGTCAAATTCTAGTGAAAGATTATATTTGACGAGTGCCTGATTGGTGATGAGCAGAAAAATTTCCATTCTATTACCACCAGCCATATTCACCGCAACAGCACCGCCGGCATTGATATTCGCTATTTCTCCGGAACCAGCCATTAAGTTCTGGCTTAATACCACATTGTCCTCAGTGACATTTTCCAGTCCATCGGTCACATCAATGAGTATGAGCCTGCTTTCTACTGCACTTCGTGGGAAGCAAGTAGCAATGATAGTTCTGTCATTAAATTCAAATATTTCAAAATAAGAGGTAAATCCGTCGAATAGGTTTCTGCCTGAATTAGGTAGCCGGCTCAAAAATGCACCATCCAGCCCCACTTTAGTGATTTCAATATCATTGGCATTGGTATATATTTCGGAACTATTGATATCAAGCATCTGCGCATGCGGACGAGATCCAAACCTGGTAAGATTTGGTAAACCACCGACTTCAATCAGCTCAGGTTCTTCGTCTACTACCCCACCAGTGACATTCCATCTAAAAATTAGGTTGCCCCTGTCGGTTGGATTCAGAAATTTACGTCCAAAAGTAGTTAAAATGATAGCATCACCCGATACGTCACCAATAACGGTAAAGCTGTCACCCATTCTGTATTGCGTATTGGTATAGGTCAAAAATACAGTGGGCGCACTGCTGTTATCTGCCCATCGGTAAATTTTAAAAGTCGTAGGATCCCCCCCTTCGTCACTGGTCCACTCCACAGTATTACAGGCCAGGATAGAGCCGTCTGCACTGGCAGCTACATCGGAGATAATCGGCTGACCACCCTCTACGCCATCCATGTTGAGTTCGCCTTGAACACCTCCATCCATGGGATTGATCATGATAATCTTATCATTATTACTGGTAATATAAAGTCTGTCATTGGCGTATGCCAAACCTCTCTCGCCGTCTACCTCAAAAAAGGAAGGCACTCCAGTTCCTGAAGGAGAAAAATTCCACACGGGTTCGCTCAGCACCAGTCTTGCCTGCGCATCCTGCTCGGCTTCGGTTATTTCTACTGTCCAGTCCGCGGTGCTGCCATCTTCAGCAGTGACCACATAAGTAGCAGCAGTACTAAAATCGTTCTCTACCCCAGAAGGGGGTGATATGGTAGCATTTTCTGATATTTGTATGGTAGGTGTTAAGCTGCTTAGGTCTGTACCGAAAGGTACTGTTGCGGTAACCTGCAAGCCATCACTATTCACATTAGCAGCCACAGGCGGCGATAGCTCCTGAAACTCAAAAGAGAGAATCTCTTTCCTATTGCTGAGAAACTCTTCATCCTGGAAGTCATCGTCATCGCTACTACAGGCAAAGCTGATAGCAAAAAGTGCAATTACCCATAGGAATCTATCAAATCGAATATTGTTGTTCATAGCATCGGGGTTTAATAAATAGGGAGCGGGAAACCCGCTCCCATGATAATTATTCGAATGTCACACTGAAAGCTGAGACACCAAAATTGGTGATCATAGCATAAACCGTTGCTTCATTACCATTGACAAGTACATCAACACCACCAGTACCATTGAAGTTAGCATCGATGTTCCCATCCGGAGTAAATGGCATTCTTGTGATATTATTAGCAGTAATATTGTCCCAACCATCAGTATAGTCTATCAGGTAAAGATAGCCGCTATCGGCAGCATTGGAAGTAAAGTCAGTTGCGGTGGTTGCCACCATTTTACGACCATTCACTTCAAAAGGAGCTACATCCAGTGCAAACAGGAATAGCATCGCCAGTTCCTCATCATCAGCAAGCTCGGCAGGCAACTGGCCTACAAGGTTACCGCTTTGATCATATTCAGCGATATTAGCGATACCGGTACCAGCAACAATAAGGTTGGCATCATTCGCTGAAGAAACAGGTGCCACATCTGGTGCATTACCCATATTAGAAATTCCGGATAAGGCTATCATTTCAGGTTCAGGATTTACTTCGCCACCAGTAATGGTAAACTTCAACACTTCATTGCTTTCTACACCGAAGCCACTGCCAGGAACATATACTATTGCATCGCCTCTCACATCACCTACAACCGAAAGGTTTTCACCAAGTCTGTAGCCCTCAGGCGTTGGGAACGAAAACAGCAATTCCTGATCAGCATCATTATTTTCCCAAACATAGACATTCCATGGGTTCATGCCTGCATCTCCCTGGCGTAGGTTGGAAGCAACAATTCTTCCTTCTGAATCAGTAGCAGTTCCTAAAAGGAATAAGTTACCAGACTGGAAGTTTTGTGTTCCACTCAAATAGCCCAGCTCTCCAACACTGATGTCAGCACCTGTAGAGGAGTTAAGTACTCTGATTTTATCGTTATTATTGTGCACATACACATATTCTCCAAAAACAGCAATATCTCTGTCATTGTTGGCAGTAAACCAATCCGGCAAGCCACCTTCATTCAGGCTTCGCTGCCATACGGCCTCCACTCTCAAAGCAGGAACTGAAACAGTAACTGTATATTCCTGTGTGGTACCATCTTCTGCGGTAACAGTATAAGTCACAGGCTCCGAAAAGTCCTGAGCTTCGCCTGATGCCGGAGCAACAGTCGCTTCATCGGAAACCTCTATCGTCGGAGACAACGCAGTTACATCGGTACCTGTCGGTAGCTCTGCCATAATATTGGTACCGTCGATGGTTGCAGTTACGGAAGGGTCTAGCTCAGCAAACACAAATGAGGTAATATTGGCTTCGCTACTTTCTACCGGATCTGGATCTGGATCTGGCGTAGGGGTAGGAGAAGTATCATCATCGTCCGAACAGGACATAACACCAATGCCCATGAAAGCAATCATAAGCATTGTAAAAAAACGTTTGGGTAAGTGGTTCATTCTCATAATCGTGCAGTTTAGTGGTAAAGAATCAGTTTAAAATATATTAAGGAACATCCCACCACATTCTGGTGGTAGGTAAATCTGCCCCTTGTCTTTGTATTGCTTCATTGTAATTTTGAGCATTCAATGCCTGCTCTTCCAGCGGATAGCGTATGCGCCTGGGAACATCAGAGCCTCCTGTCTCGCTGACGCCATCTGTATTAGGAATAGGATTAAGCACAGGAAATCCCGTTCTGCGGTAATCAGCATAGGATTCAAAGCCCTGATTGATATTTGCCAACCATTTCTGAGTAATAATCTGCTCCAAACCTCTGGAAGGATCGTATAGGATATTTGGATTTTGAAGATATACTGCCATTGTATTATCTATCTGGGTAAAATCCGGAAATTCATCTCCACTTCTTTCTTCCAGTGAGCGAACAGTATTCATCCAGAAATTGACCGAAGCTTCGATACCTTCCTCATAAAAGACTTCCGGGCTGCCGGCTATCCAGCCACGTTGGGCAGCTTCAGCCTGTAGAAATAGTACTTCAGAGTACGATAGCAATATACTTGGGGCATATAGATTGGAGATAATATTAGAGTCTCTAGAATAGTCATTCTCATTGATGGCATTGACTTCCTGCGGATTTAAACCATTGCGCAGCCCCACAAACTCCATGTTTCGATTTGGCTCAAGGTATATCTCCAGGCGTGGATCCTGGTTATCACGCAAAAAGTCGACGAGAGTATTGCTGGCTCTGTATTCGTTAAAACTTCTGATGATGCCCATAGGCTGAATGTTTTCATCAGCATTACCGAAGTCACGGCCATAATTAATTACAGCCGACTGGTTGTTGCTTGCGATAAGATTTGCCGTAGCTACTTCCGCAATATGCGCCTGCGCTACATCCGGCGCCACATTGCTTAAGCGCATGGCAAGTCGAAACCTCAATGCATTCCCGAAACGTACCCAATTATCTATACTGCCGTTGAACAAGACATCTGCACTGCCAAAACTTAATGAAGCACTACTATCAAATGATGCCACTGCCTCCTCTAGCTCATTGAGCATGTCCATATAAATGGCCTCCTGAGTATCATAAGCAGGTGTTTCGTTACCCTGAAATGCTTCGGAATAAGGCACATCTCCCCAGAAATCTGTTATTCTGTGCATGATAAAAACCTTCCAAATTCTGGCCATGGCGGTTTTATTGATCTTTTCAGGTTCCCGGGAGCTGATATTAATGACTTGCTGAATTTGCATGCCATAGTCTGCATAGGCTTCTGTCCAGTAATCGGTCAGCCAGTCGTTACGGGTGATATAGCGATCAGTCTCGAAGCGATCTACCGAAACGGCGTAATATTGAATGTAATTGTTGGCATATAAATGCTGCGCTCTTTGAAACTCTGTGTATCGTAAGGCTCCGTATACCAATGCTCGGGTAAATAAAAGATTCTCATCGATTCGGTCTTCCTGAACAGCGGTAGGACTCACATTTAACTCATCGAAATGTGCTGTACAGGCAGGCATAAACAGCAATGCCGCAAAAAGCGTAGCCGATGAAAAAAGATATGTGTAGTATTGTTTCATCTAGAAGCCAATGTTTAAGTTAAAACCGATACTTCGTGTGGCAGGAAAAGCAAAAGCTTCAATTCCCTGGTCGTTACCAGCATTAAATGTTGCTTCGGGATCAAAGCCGGGGGTGTTTTTATGCAGGATGAATAAGTTTCTCCCCACAGCTGACAATCGCAAACTTGTTAGTGAAAGCCTGTCCGTAAAGCTTTCAGGAAAACGATAGCCTAAATTCAGCTCTCTGAACTTTACAAAACTGGCATCGTATAGAAATTCTTCCGCGAATGTGGATGCTTGTCCGCCCACATACTGCCAATAAGCCTGAGGGTTGATTTCCCGTCGATTAGGTTCACCGGAAGCCAAAACGCCATCTGCAACAAGCCCTCCAGCCCCTGCGTACCATGCTAACCGATCGTTTTGAGTGTAGGCCGCATTTCCATTGGCAGCAGCTATCGCGTTGCTAAAAGAAAAAATATCTCCGCCAATGCGTGTATCGAATAAAACACCAAGGTTCCAGTTTTTGTAGCGGAAGTTATTGCCAAAACCCAGCAAAAAGTCGGGCTGATAATTACCAATTCTCTTGATACCATCCGGATCCTGCAATGGCAAACCATTACTTCCTATAATCCGCTCCCCAGTTGCCTCATCTCGTAGGTAGGCTCGATCTGCGTATATGTCGCCAAATTGGCCTCCAACTTCGGCCTGAATTCTTACCCCAAACTGATCGTAGGTGCTTCCTAGCTGGTATATATCGATATTTGGTGCCAGTTCTTCAATCGCTGATCTGTTTCTAGTAAAATTGCTGTAAATCTGATACCCAAAATTATTGCTCTTAATGACATCGGCATTAAGTGAAACCTCCCAGCCTTGGTTGGTTACCAAGCCTGCATTGATGATCGCATTGCTAAACCCGGAAGGTTTTGATACCGGCACTGTAAGAATCTGATCTTGGGTGCCTGCATAATAATAGGTAACATCTGCAGTCAGGCGGTTATTAAAAAGACCGAAATCCAGGCCAAATTCATAAGAACTTGTCCTTTCCGGTCTGAGGTTTAATGGTGGCCGGGTTCTGCTAATCTGCCCGAAAGATTCCCCTCCATGGGAAAGCGCATTGACAAAGTAGAGTAAATCCAGCTGATGTGGGCCTGTATCATTACCAACCTGGGCATACGAGGCCCGTAATTTACCAGTCGTCAACATCCCCCATTCCGCATCAATAGCTTCTGTAAATACCCAGCTACCGGATACAGAAGGGTAGAAATATGACCGATTCTCAGCAGGCAATGCTGATGACCAGTCGTTTCTTGCTGCCACTTCCAGAAAGGCCCAGTTTTTATAATCTATCTGTGCACTGCCGTATACAGAATGTATTTCTCGCACTGCCGCACCTTCAACACTCTGGACGCTAAGTGCATTTTGAATGACAAAGAAATCCGGAATATTGAGGCCCTGCGCCTGCGAACTAAGACTTCGTGAAGTTATTTTAAGCAAGTTCCCGCCCAGGTTACCGCTGACATTCCAGTCAGTACCAAAATCGTGTGAAGCAGAGATGAGTATATCAGAGTTCATTTCCTCTACTTTACTGTAAAATTCGCTGTAAAAGCTGCCATCCGGTGTGGTTCTGTAAATGGTATTCGTGGCATTTCTGTTTTGCCGAAAATCGTTGTAGAAATCCGTCCCACTTCTCAGGTGCATCTTCAACCAATCTGTGAACTGATATTCCAGCTTGGCATATCCGATGATCCGATCTCTTTCATCGTTATTTGTATTGAGATTTACTGCCCAGTAAGGATTCTGCCATTGATCATTGCCCTGCGCATTGGTATAAACCCTGGGCCGACCGTTTGATCTTCTAAAATCCTGCAAATCTGCCAAGGCAATTGTTCTCGGCATTTGAATAAAACTATTCATGACGTTATCGGGGCTCAGCGCCAGATTGGGTCTGTTAAATGCTGATTGGTGGATATAATTCATTTTTGCCTCCACTGAAAGGCGTTCCGATAATTGGGATTGTATATTGAGGTTAACATTCAGCCGTTCCAAGGTGCTATTGGGCATGATATTGCTATTGCTCAGATGCGTAAGCGAAAGTCTTGCCTGCGTTTTTTCATTCCCCCCGGAAAAAGCCAGGCTATTGGTAAGTGTTTGCCCTGTCTGAAAAAAGTCACTGATATTGTTGGGTTGTGGATCATAGGGCCTTTGCTCGCCTGTCCAGTTGATCAGCGGGCGACCGTCTGCATCCGTTTGGCCAAGTGTTCTTGGCCCCCAACTTGTTCTGATCTGATTATTAATATTCCCTTCATCTGTCAAAGGAAAATTGCCATTAGAACCACGACCGAAACGATCCTGAAAATCAGGAAAAACGAGCGGCATCTCGAAGGTGATGTTACTGTTAAATTCCACCCCTATGCCTTCTCTTGCCTTGCCTTTTTTGGTGGTAATCATAATTACCCCATTCTGCCCCCTCGAGCCATATAAAGCTGTACCACTTGCTCCCTTGAGCACGTTTACAGATTCAATATCATCAGGATTGATGTTTGAAATACCATCTCCATAATCTATTCCCCCAAATTGCCCTCCTCCACCCTGAGGGTTGTTTACAGGAATACCATCTACTACGTAAAGCGGTGCATTATTGCCCTGAATTGACGCAGAGCCCCGGATGACCACGCGACTGGTACCTGCAGGGCCCGTTCCAGCCTGATTTATCTGCACTCCGGAAACCCGACCTGATAATGAATTGATAACGTTATTCTCTCTTGCTTCTGTTAAATTTTTGCCCTCGATGGACTGGCTGGCATAGCCTAAAGATTTTTTATCGCGCTCTATACCTAGCGCAGTGATTACTACCTCGGATAAGGCAGTGATATCGGGCATTAAGGTAATGTCGAAAGTCGACTGGTTTCCTACAACGATTTCTTCCGTGGCATATCCTATAAATGAGATAACAATGACATCTTCAGAGGATAAACCCGGTAAAGAGAATTGTCCGTCGATATCGGTTACTGTTCCTGTATTACTCCCTTTGATG
>JBGSXH010000137.1:0-3332 GCA_041751515.1 Cyclobacteriaceae bacterium
TGATGGAGATAGGAATAATGGAACGGTAGTACAGCAAACCGTTATTGATGGAGCTGATCCTGATTTCTCCTATGATCAGTTTGTCAATAACAGTGAAGAAGCTATCAAAATCTACGATGTTACTTTAACCGCCGAACTAGAGACCGGTGCATGCGTTAGTACCGCTTTTGAAAGGATCCGGGTCAACATGAAGCCCAAAGTAACCTTTGAGGCTGAGCTCACCAGGGTCGATTGCGACTTTGTTCAATATACGCTTACTGCCATTCAGCCAAACCTTCCTGAAGGACAGTATTTTTATAACTGGGAATTCAGTGAATTAGCCAACAACCCAAGGCAGGCCAAAACCATGTTGGTGGAGTTTGAACGACCCAATGTCGGCGAGCCTGATAAAATGGTGGATGTTAGCTTGTTTTCAACTTTTAGAAATTGTGATAGTGAGCTCTTTTCCAATCAGATTGAAGTTCCTGCCAAGGATGCCTTTGGTATTGGCTTCAGTTTCGCGGACCCCACTGATGGAGCAGGCTGTTCGATCCTGACCTCTAATTTTAATGTTGATGTTCAGGGAAATAATGCTGATACCGAGTACCGCTTCCTGGTAGCTTACGGCATTCAACCGGAAGAAGATAAAACAGCATTCATTAATGGTGATATTCGTACTGCTTTCTCTTATGATTTTGAATTGTCAGGTGCTTACAAAGCAGCGCTGGTAGCTACTTCAGCAGATGGCTGCGATGAACGCATAGAATTAAATATTGATGTATTTCCTATTCCGCAAGCCAATTTCTTCATTCCTAATGATGCTGGATGTTCGCCATTTAAAGCAGATGTGATTGTCAGTCCCTTCAATAATAGTATTTATACTATCGCTTCGCGAAAATGGCAATTATTTGATGGGGAAGATTTAATCGACGAAAAAGTCAGTAATGCCAACAATGCTAGCTTTGTTATTGAAAATAAGTCAGGTGCTGTTAAGGAATACAGAATTGTACAGACTGTCACTACCTCGCAAGGCTGTGAAGCTTTCGAAGAAGACTTTATTACAGTTTACCCTGAAATTGATGCTACGTTTAATGTAGATCCAGAGTATCAAATTTTGCCAGGCAGTACAGTGAATTTCAGCTATGAAGCGGATGAAAACCTGAGCTACTTGTGGGATTTTGGTAATGGTGACATTAGTAATGATGGAATGTTAGCGTCTTACAATTATGAAACATTTGGCAAGTTTGAGATAAAGTTGACAGTAATCAATGAAGCGACTGGTTGTTCTGCATTTACCACAAGATCAATCGAGATTGAGGCCATAGACGCTATTGTTGACTTTAGTTTTTCAGCTCCCGCTGGTTGTTTGCCTCATACAGTGGAGTTTACTAATCTATCTGAATATGCCTCCCCGGGTACCTACCGCTGGGACTTTGGTCAAAACCAGGGTGGGTCCACTGCGGAGAATCCAACTTTTACTTATTTCGAACCTGGGCGCTATACCGTCACATTGGAGGCAAGCAACCCGACTGGCAATATAGTAAGTGAACGCAAAGAGTTTATCATAGAAGTATTCAGTCAGCCTGCAGCTTTATTCAGGGTCAGGCCTTCTTTGGTATTTTTACCTGATAATCCGGTCTATTTCGCCAATCGCAGTGAAAATGCAACAACGTTCCATTGGGACTTTGGCGACGGCAATACCAGCACAGAGTTTGAGCCCCAGCATATCTATAAGGAAACCGGGCAGTATGACGTAACGCTGATTGCCATGAACGAGTTTGGCTGTGCCGATACCATACACATGGCAGGAGCAGTAACAGCTGAAAATGGCGGAGATTTAAGAATTCCAAACGCATTTACGCCCAATACCGGCGGGCCAAGTGGCGGCAATATCAGCCGCTACGGCAATAACGATATTTTTTACCCTATTCTCGATGGTGCTACAGAGTTTCACATGGTCATTTTCAACCGTTGGGGGGAGATGCTTTTTGAAAGCAGAAGCCTGAATGTTGGCTGGGACGGCTATTATAAAGGCAGACTTTGTCCGACAGATGTATACGTCTACAGGATTACGGCATCATTTATCGACGGGCAAACCACCACGCGCTTAGGGGACGTAACATTAATCAGGTAGTTATGGGTACAATTTTTACGAAATCTTATACATACATTTTACCCATCACCATTTTGCTGTTATGGCTGGGTATTACAACAACATGGGCGCAGGATCCGCAGTTTTCGCAATATTTTAGTGCGCCACTGTACCTGAATCCGGGCTTTACCGGCACGGCGGAGGAGCACCGCATGGGTCTCAACTATCGAAATCAATGGGCGGCTTTGCCCAGTGCTTTTGTTACAGCATCTTTTGGCTATGATTATAATATGAGTAAGCTGAACAGCGGCTTTGGAATACTGGCAACTTCAGATAGGGCGGGGTCGGCCGATTTAACCGCCAATTCGTTGAGTTTTTTGTATAGCTATAAAATTCAGCTTAAAGAAAAATGGGTAATTTCGCCGGGAATGCAATTTGGTTACAGCACCAGAAACATCAACTTTAATAAGCTTGTATTTGGTGATCAACTGGAGTTTGGCGACTCCCGCGCCCCGAGCTCCGACCCCCAGTTGGGCCAGCTAGGCAATTCTGGTTTCTTTGATTTTAGTTCTGGATTGCTGGTATATAATAATGTCTTCTGGGGTGGTATTACAGCCCATCATATGAATACCCCCAATACTTCTATGCTAGGAGAAGAAAGTACGCTGCCAACCCGCTATTCGGTGCATGCAGGGGCTCGCATCCCGCTATACTACGGACCACATAACCGGGAGCGGGTGAGCAGTGTGATGCCATCATTTATCTACAAAAAACAAGGAGAATTTGACCAATTGGATGTAGGGATGCATTTCAATTACAACCCCATCACCATTGGTATGTGGTACAGAGGTGTGCCTATTCAAAAGAACCCTAGCGGTTATATGAGCAACGATGCCTTTGTCTTTATTTTTGGTGTCAAGTTCGATCAGTTTGATATCGGCTATAGCTACGATATGACCGTTTCGGAACTGGGCCCTGCGACAGGTGGCTCGCATGAAATTGCATTATTATACCTTTTTGAAGTGCATAAGTCGGTGAAAAAAAGAAGGAAGGAAAAATTCATTCCCTGCCCAACGTTTTAAGACAGGGATATAAACAGATATTCGCTTTAATTTTAGGCCATATATAAATACCTTTGCGCATTCTTATGCAGGAGGTAAAAACAATATTGCGACAAGGAGGCCTACTGGGCCTCAAAGGTAAAAAGCAACAGGCGCTGCTGTTCGATTTCAGGCATCAGGATGCGTGCAAGCTATTGGAA
>JBGSXH010000138.1:0-4640 GCA_041751515.1 Cyclobacteriaceae bacterium
CTGCAATAGTACCCTTCAAAGAATTAGGCAAAACAAATGCAGTTTAATGGAGGCGACTTCATTGTGAACAATAAGCAATACTGACTATAAAATAAACCAAGCTTTAAGCTTTTTTCTTAATGCTGAAATGAAATGTACTTCCTAAACCCAATTCAGATTCCAGCCAAACTTTTCCACCCATTCTTTCAATGGTTTTTTTTACCATGGCCAGCCCTACGCCAGTGCCCTCATACTGCTGCGGAGCGTTTAATCGCTTAAACAAATTGAAGGCCTCCTGACCTTGGCTTTTATCGATGCCTATACCGTTGTCTTGAATTTTCAGAATAAACATTGAATCATGCTCTTCCAGCGTGATGACAACCACCGGGGTCTTCCCTTCCGGAACAAACTTAATTGCATTAGAAATCAGATTTTGAAATACCTGCCGATAACCTGCAGAAGACCCTTTGATGACTGGCAGTATTTCACTGCTAATTTGTGCCTTTTTCTTTTGAATTTTTGTTTGCAAAATATCTATCACTTCTAAAAACACATCATTCAGGTCCACAGTATCAGTAGTACTGAAGCTGGAAGACTGATGATAGGCCAGCAATTCTGTCAGCATGTTACTGAGTTTGTTGGCGCCATCCAGTGCCATATTAATGTACGCCTGTCCTTTTTCTTCCAGATTTCCACCATATCTTTTATAAAAAAGGTTTAAAAAGGATTGCACCATTCTTACTGGTTCTTTTAGATCATGAGAAACGGAGTAAGTAAACATGGTCATATGTTCGTTTACGGCATTCAGCTCTTTGTTCAAAAGTTCTATTTTATGATTTTTTCTTATTAACT
Organism: Cyclobacteriaceae bacterium; assembly: GCA_041751515.1. Classification (GTDB taxonomy): domain Bacteria; phylum Bacteroidota; class Bacteroidia; order Cytophagales; family Cyclobacteriaceae; genus JBGSXH01. Next base: position 832 of record JBGSXH010000138.1, read on the forward strand.
CTCGTTTACTGTTCACCAGCTCGTTATTAAGTGCTGAAAAGTCATCCAGAAAAAATTCATTCACCTCTTTCTTCGTTGTTCTTAGTCTATTATCTGCTTTTTTTTCTGTTAGTCTGATTTGGTTTGCTTGCTCGTTATTGATCAATATGACTTCTTCAAGCGCTTTCTCAGTAGATGTCAATTCAGTATTTCCACAAAGTAGCACCGTCTCTTTCAATAAATAACCTGAGAATTTGAAGTGCATCTGCTTCTCGTTATGGCTTAGCGTAAGCATTGTATCATCTCCCATTACTTTGTCCTGCATAGACTGCCAGAAATTACCCAATGCATCCATAGAAGCTGACAAAACAAGGTTATGCACACGCTCAGGAAGCACCAAATCTTTTAAAAAGCCGCCGTCGTCCAATAGTATCTCTTGGACAATTCCCTGCTGATTACAGGCCAGCATTATCTTATAATCAATTTTAAAATTTTTCATTTGATGACTTTACTAATTCATTGGCCTTGCTAATGGCCTGCTCAGCATTTTTGGCAGAAGCATCGGCACCTACTCTTTGCCACAGATCTGGATTGTTAAGAAATGGAAAACCGCCCACCATGATTTTTAAATTGGCTAAATCACTATTGCATCGAATCCTTTTTATAAGCGCAGCTACTTTGCTGATATGAGTCGGAAGGGAAACTGAAAGCGCAAGTACATCGGCCTTGTATTTTATTAAAGTAGCCTCCAAATGATCCTCTTTTACATTGGCGCCAAGATAATACGTATCCCATCCATCCATCTCAAAAAAGTCAGTCACCATTCGTATACCCATTTCGTGCAATTCTCCTGCGATAGAGCAAGCTACCAATGTTTTTCCATTACGCGTGGCAGAGAAAATATAATGATACAAGCTCGACATGATTTGCTGTGTTGCAGCCGTACAAAAATGTTCGTGAGCAACAGTAATTTTATTATACTGCCACAGACGACCGACTTCATATTGTGTTGCCTGAAAGATGGACTGATAAATTGCTTTTACAGAAATACCTTCTTGAAGCAGTTTTGTGATCATCAACGATGCCTCCTTCCTTTTTCCCTTCAACAAATATTCTAAATAGGCATTTGCTTCCCTATGCAAAGGGTTTTCATCAGTGATAAAAGTTGACCCAGCGTTAGCATTTTCTTTCAATTTTTCTCTGGCCGCAGCAGTGTATATTTTAACGACACTGGAAAACTCACTGCCAAGGAGTTCACGAATGGCCACTTCAACAAAATCCAGAGAATGATGAATGTCTTTTTGCGGTATATTTCTAGCCTTAAGCATGGCTGCCACCCAAAGAATATAATTGGCATACATATCAGGCAGCTCCATAGTCAAGGCCTCAGCCAAACACTCAAGGTGGTATACAGCGTCTTCATAGCAACGGGCTTTGCCGGCTGTCCCGTAACGCTCCATCAGACTGGGATCATGCTCAAAATGCAATTGAACTACCGTTTTAGCCAGTTCACCGGATTTCTCAGTAAGTAACTGTACATCGAATGCGGTCATGGTCAACTGCTTATGTGTTCATATTTTGTGAGCTCCCAACTCCTTGAAACCAGTTTCAAGCCGCTGGGAATATCTTTATGAGAAGCTTTTAAATGGTGACGGTGCCAGTGTTCAAAATCTTCGTCGCTTTCCCAAAATGTAATGAGGTGAATTTCTGCTGGATTTGCCACAGGACTTAAAACATCCAGCCTAATAAAACCTTTAGCTCCATCGACAAGTCCAGGACGGTTTTTGAAAGCATCTTTTACCTCCTTCTCTAAACCATTTTCAGTTTCAAATTTACTGATAGCTGCTACCATCTTCTTAAGGTAAGATATTACAAACTATTAATAATAGGATAGCCAAACTAATTAAATACTTTCATCATGTTGAGAAAAGTACTGATCCAAATACCATGTTGCTATGATTTACGAAACAGTAGCTAAATTGTTAAGCGCTTTTTTTCATCGCTTGAAGGATTAGTTTCATATTCAAAAAGCAGGGCTATAGGAAGATTGCGTTACAAATCAACTACAGATTCACAAAGTTCTCAAAATACAAGTTCATTACATTGAGGCATTGAATAAGGCACCATGATCATGCGACTCCATGATCATGAAGAAAGCAGAAGTTTGTAGGGTATAAATCATTGAAATTTACCAGAACACGATCATCCAGGCTGGCTATCCTAAATTTATTTCAGATAGAAGACAAATGCAACAGAACCAACAGGAAACCCAGTATGGGAAAAGCTATGATTAACCTGAGTTTTTTAGCGAAGTTCTTTTCTCTTCTTATTGCCTTGAGACCTACTACATCATAAACAAATCCGATTAACATTTCCATCTGCTGCTTTTTTTAATAAGTAATCACTTCTTTTTACTACGGATAAAAATTCTTTTAAGTTGGATATAAAGTCATTTTGATTATGAGACATTGTAAGCATTAAAAAGGCATAGAAAACCATTTTTACTATTAATAAGAATTAGCAGTAAAAGTAATCAGGAGGACAGGAATTTCTTAAAAACAAAACTATAGCCTATATTGAAAGGGCACTTCAATACAACTATTATTCAATTTTGATTATGTTTTTAAACCTGAAGCAAACCACCCTCGTCGCCTGTTTACTCGCTTTGGCTACCAATGGCATGGCCCAGGACGGCACGATTTACCCTTTGGAAACCCCTGAGGAACCGAATGCTATATTGCTTGGCACAGGAGATGTTGAAGATCAGCCTGCGAACGAGACCTGGTTCCGACAATGGGGCGACCCAATGGCGAGAAATATTACGACTGCAACCCTTACCCCTTTCCTACCCGAAGCTGGCAAAGCCAACGGTGCAGCCGTGCTGGTGGCTCCCGGCGGCGGTTTCAGGTAGCTGTCGATGGACAATGAGGGCTGGCAGGTCGCACAGGCACTGGCTGACCAGGGCATCGCTGCTTTTGTCCTGAAATACCGACTACACCCTACGCCTGAGTCGCTTGATGAATTCAAAGCGTCAATGGAGCGCACATTTGAAGCCGCAGCGGACACACTGGGCACAGCGCAAGATACTGCCCCTCCTAGTCGGCCACGCTGGAATCTCTCCAACCAGCTGGAAGATGCCGAAGCCGCTTATGCCATGATTGTCGAGCGGGCTCAGGAATGGGGCGTAGATACCAGCAGACTGGGCATGATCGGTTTTTCAGCTGGTGCCGGCCTTACCATGCACAGTACACTTAATTCCAAGACCATGAAACTCGCCTTTATCGGCCCGATTTATGGCGGTATGGACGCGGTAGATGTTCCGGAAAATGCGCCGCCCATGTTCAATGTGATCGCCTCAGACGATTTTCTCTTTCACGGTAAAACCGGCGTTGTTGAGTCTTGGTTTAAAGCGGGACGGCCTGTTGAGTTTCACCTTTACCAGAACGGTGGTCACGGTTTCGGTCTGGGCAATCCGGACAAAACCAGCAATCGTTGGTTTGACGCCTTCATGCATTGGCTGGAAGTGAATGAATTTCTCGCTGCTAAGTAATCAAATTGCCTTACCGCAAACTGCTATCTTCTCATTGTTGTGTCTCACAGCAATACGGAACACAATTGGTTAGATTTACATATAAATTATTAGAATAGATTTGACTGCTTCTTGATGCAGTGAGTCTATCACATACATCATCGATTTTATCCCATATACCAAGCTTGAAGGAAGGTTGATGCTCCTTGCGAGTAAGGTGAATTGATTGTATTCAGGCAACCGAAAAGGCACCGAAGCCTGAGTAAAATCGAAGCTTGTCGAATACAAATTATTAATATAT
>JBGSXH010000139.1:0-7605 GCA_041751515.1 Cyclobacteriaceae bacterium
CGAATTGATGGAAATTGATTTTCCGGATGCTGATGCCACCCACCCGACGCGATGTCTGGCGCTCGCGATTGCTCCGGAGCAAATTATGGAAACGGTGCAACAACTCAACGAGCAGTATCCCAAAGCCGAACAAAATGACGAATGGCAGCTCCAAGAAAAAAGCTTTCATTTTACCCAGGACGAAGCGATTAATGATACCCTTCGACGACTAATGTACTTGATTAAAGAAGATCATATGGCGAAGCATATTTTTTCAAAAAATGTGCTAGTTGAGCTCATTATTCGCTTGTTGCAAACACAAGCAAGAAGTCTGTTGCTTGACCAAAGTGAACAGCATAAAAATTCCAATAGATTTGCATTTATCGCAGAGTATATTAGGCAGCATTTTCATCTTAACATAACTGTAGGGCAACTTGCAGAAAAAGCCTGCATGTCGAAAGTGCATTTTTTCAGATGCTTTAAAAATGAATTTGGTATAACTCCGGTTGAATTTATTAATCGGGAAAGGATAAAAGCAGCAAAAAAGCTATTGGCTACTGCAGGATTAAATGTGTCAGACGCCTGTTTTTCGACCGGCTTCAATAGTCCCAGCCACTTTATACAGGTCTTTAAAAAACATGAAACAATGACACCCAGTCAATATCAGAAATCAATTGCCTTTGCTTAAACAATCGCCTTCTCCTAGCAGAAATCTGTTGTACAAGGTTTTGTAGCATTTTGAATATTTATCTTTATTTTTTTACACTGATGGTGCAAGGCCTGCATTTAACGCCATATTAATTTCAACCTTCTCGCTCAGAATTGAACATTGTGGCAAATAAAATCGTACTTTTGTATAGTTGTACGAATTATTTATCTAAAAACACATTTATGGGCAGATCGCAGGAAACGTTTAATAAGAAAGAAAAAGAGAAAAAGAAAATTAAGAAAAGGCAGGACAAAGAAGCGAAAAAGGAAGATCGTAAAGCCAATTCTGATAAGGGGAAAGGGGTTGATGAGATGATGGCCTATGTAGATGAGGATGGAAACATCACTGATACGCCACCGGATCCTACCAAAAAGAAAAGAGTAATTAAAACAGAAGATATTGAAATTGGTGTTTCTAAGCAGGCTGCTGTAGATCCCGCTGACCTTATCAGAAAAGGTACAGTAACCTTTTTCAACGATTCAAAAGGCTATGGCTTTATCAAAGATCATGAATCGCAGGAAAGTATTTTTGTGCATATCAATGGTCTCGAAGACGATGTGAAAGAGAATGATAAAGTGACGTTTGAAACCGAAAAAGGACTTAAAGGCCTTAATGCGGTTAACGTTAAGCTAATCGAATAATCATTTTTCTCGGCGCTGTTACATCAGATTTTATTTACAAGACGCGGGTTAGGCCGGTTGCGGCTTCAACTCCTCTTGTTCTTTTCTGATGGTCGCAGATAGACGTAATAAAAAAGGCCAACTTAAGAAAGTCAGCCTTTTAATTTTTTTATTTTTTGTCTTGTTTGGCCATATGAATGGCGAGGTCAACAGTTTTGTTGGAGTACCCCCACTCATTGTCATACCATGACACCAGTTTCATAAAAGTATCATTCAGGCCAATGCCTGCACCTGCATCAAAAATGCTGGTTCTTGCATCGCCAATGAAGTCATTAGAAACTACAGCATCTTCAGTATATCCTAATATACCCTTTAAGGTAGTTTCAGAAGCTTCTTTCATTTTCTTACAAACTTCTTCGTAAGTCGCTGGCTTCTTTAATTTTACGGTAAGGTCAACCACAGAAACATCCGGTGTAGGAACGCGGAATGCCATACCAGTAAGTTTTCCGTTCAGTTCTGGAATTACTTTACCTACAGCTTTTGCAGCTCCTGTTGATGATGGAATGATGTTCTGACCCGCGCCTCGGCCACCTCTCCAGTCTTTGGCTGAAGGACCATCAACGGTCTTTTGCGTCGCAGTAGTGGCGTGAACTGTTGTCATTAAGCCTTCTTCAATTCCCCAGTTGTCATTGACTACTTTGGCAAGTGGTGCAAGACAGTTGGTAGTACAGGAAGCATTAGAGACAAAGTTAATACTGCTGTCATACTTATCTTCATTAACACCCATAACAAACATAGGCGTATCGTCTTTAGAAGGGGCAGACATAATTACTTTTTTCGCACCCGCATCGATATGACCTTGAGCAGAATCTTTCGTCAGGAAGATACCTGTAGACTCAATGATGTATTCAGCACCAACATCAGACCATTTGAGATCTGCAGGATTTTTTTCGGAAGTAACACGAATTTTTCGGCCATTTACGATCAATGCGCCGTTTTCGACTTTGACATCGCCATCGAAGCGGCCATGGGTTGAGTCATATTTCAGCATGTATGCCATATAATCAACATCGATAAGATCGTTAATGGCCACTACTTCTACATCTGCTTTTTGCTCGGCTGCGCGGAAAACTAATCTTCCTATTCTACCGAATCCGTTAATTCCAATTTTAATTTTTGACATGGTTATTGGTTATTATAAATAAAAAATATAATAGTAAACTTACTGATTTATAGCGATAATAATATTGTATAAACATTAAATTTCAATAGTAAATTTTGTTAATGCGTATTTCCTAAGGCGATGACTAAATACAAATATTCATCTACTAGATAAATAGTTTGACATGTGCAATGTTTAGTGCTCAGGAAATTTATGTTGATATAAACTCGAAAAGATCTTCTCAGGCTTTTAGATCGCCTGTCATCATCATGAATTGATGCAAAAAACATGATACGCTAAGTTAATAAAATCTTTATCTAAAATGAAGCTTATCATTGATAAGCTTCATTCCACAATAGTATACAGATGGAGTGATTTAAATAAAACCAGGCGAGCTGATTATGTAGCTTATCAGCACTTATTCATCTTGCTGAAAACAGAAGGTTAGAACGTCATCTGATGAAGAACAACAATGAAAACTATGGCAACATTAGTTTTAGCCCACTGAAACCGGCGATAGTTCCTGCATGATTTCAGCCAATAATTCAAAAGAATAAAGCCTTTTGCTACTGTCGTAGATATTGGTTGTGACCATGAGTTCGTCAATATCGGTCTGCTCCATAAATCTCTCCAGATCAGCTTTGACAGTAGCTTTGCTACCAATAAACGTACAGGCCATCATGTTTTGAATGGCGGCGGCCTCCTGCTCAGACCAGATATTGTCCATACTTTCCACAGGCTTGCGAAGCGGATAGGATTTCCCCCTGACAATCCCTAATGCCATTTGGTAAAATGATGTAGCCAGGTAATGTGCTTCTTCATCGGTTTCAGCTGCTATCACATTCACGCACGCGATGAAATGTGGCCTGGACTGCAATTCGGATGGCTTAAAATTAGCTTTATAATGCTGCATGGCATTGAAGAAATATGCCGGCGCAAAATGGCTGGCAAAGGCATACGGTAATCCTTTTGTTGCTGCCAGCTCAGCACTGTGCATGCTGGAGCCCAACAGGTAGATGGGTATGTCTAATCCTTCTCCCGGAAATGCCCTTACCCTCGCATCCATATTGTCATCGGATAAGTAATTTTGCAGTGTCTCTAGGTCTTCGGGGAAATCATGAACGGTTTCTACCCTCCCGCGTCTTATTGCTTTGGCGGTTGTCTGGTCGGTGCCGGGAGCCCTGCCAAGTCCTAAGTCTATTCTGCCAGGGTACAGTGTTGCCAGTGTCCCGAACTGCTCAGCGACGATCAGGGGGCTATGGTTGGGCAGCATAATACCTCCCGAGCCAATGCGTATACTGCTGGTACCCTGTGCCAAATAACTGATGAGGATCGCAGGGGCTGCACTGCCCACATAAGCCATGTTATGGTGCTCTGCCAGCCACATGCGCGAATAGCCTAGTTTTTCGCCAAGTTGTGCAAGCGCTAAACTGCGGGCATAAGCATCGCCGGCATCATGGCCTTCTCTCAAAATGGCAAGTTCGAGAATGGAATAAGGTAAATTTATAGTTGTGTTGTTCATGGTGTGTCGCTACATTAATAATGCATGTTTAAACGACAGTTTCTTCACTATCGTTCCGTAGTTTAAGGGTATAACGCAGAGGTATGCGGGAATGATTAAAAGTCAGCGCACCTTCATAGAGCTTTGCTAGATTAAATGGCTGATAAATGATGTAAGTTGCGCTGCATTAGTCCTGAAGGTTTATTGATTTACATCCGAGAATATAATATATTGAATGCCATGACATTAAAGACGCTAAGCAAATATTTACCAGGAATATCAGATCCGCAGTTGTTGGAAATGCTGCTTGCCAAAGGAAAAATAGTGACTTTTGAGTCCGGCACGTCCATTATGGAACCGGGACAGTTCATCAAAATGGTGCCTATCGTATTGGAAGGCGCTATTAAGGTCATGCGTACGGACGACGAAGGGAAGACCTTATTTCTGTACTATATACAGCCTGGTGAGACCTGCGCTTTATCGCTTACCTGTTGCAGTGCCGCAAGGCCCAGTGAAATTAAAGCAGTAGCAGAGGAACAAACCGTTATCCTAAGTATTCCTGTCCACGTCCATGAAGAATGGATGCATGCCTACAAGCAATGGAAGGATTACGTTTCCCTTACCTATCAGCATAGGTTTCAGGAAATGCTCGAAGTGCTTGATGCCGTTGCCTTTAAGCGAATGGATGAAAGGCTGATGCGCTACCTGCTCGCCAAAAGCAAACAGTTAAATACCAATGAATTGGCAACGACCCACCAGGAAATTGCCCGCGAACTAGGTACCTCCAGGGAAGTGATTTCGCGATTGCTTAAGCAATTGGAAAAGAAAAAATGGATAGAACTCGGTAGGAACATCATTTACATTCGTGATGATTTTGAAATGGTCATCGCTCAGTAATCATTCTCAAGTATTCTGTTGACCTGTTTTTGAAGACACTGTCATTCAGGAAACTGATCAATTCTCTTATACATGTAGTGCATGTCTCTGTTATTATCTGAAATTCCTGTTAGTTCCAGTGTATCGTTTTCGCTGACCGTTACCTGCCATGTTTGTGCAGGTAGAGTACCATCTTGGCTGATGAATGTAATTTCGGGTTTGTGCCTATCAATATGCCAGTATCCGGTTACGCTTTCCCCTTCGGACGTCTGCTCGATATAAATCCGATCCCACCGATTGAATTTGTAGCTTTTATTGCTAGCATGATCAACAGGTAACTGGGATACATCATCCCTTTTCACTTCCATTAAACTCCAAAGCCCTGCCACTTCATCAGCAGTAGATTTCGGCAATTTTTCTATGCGCTCCCAACGCACTTGCACATGCTCTCCATCTTCCAATCTTTGCCAAAACATGGTATCATTACCAATGAAACTCACCTGAAATGGGCCATTATTGTCTGCTATACCCTTGGTTTCTTTGGGTAAAAAAGTATTGTCATTCGATTCAGGGTCCCATGTTCCTTCTGAGTTTTGCAACCATCCATTTCCTGAGGTATAGCTGCCATCTCCATTGATCCTGGTCCACTTAGCCACAGGTGTCATTTCCTGATCCCCAACTTTCACTGCCTTTACTTCCCACAGGCCGATGATTTCCTGGGCATAAATCTGCTGATAAAAAGCTATTTGTGCTAGTATGACCGCAAGGGTCGAAAGCGTAATTTTGCTCATTTTTTGAATGGTAATAGGTTGACAATATTTTGGGTTAATTCCATCGCATTGTTCTGTCTGAGGAGTTGCAATAAAACTATGGTGAAGCGCTATACTTATACTTTTTAAAAATGCTGAAATACAAAAAGTTGATCATTAATCTGTTTCCAGGTCATAAGGTATGTATCTCTCCCATGCCCAGGGTGTAAAAGTATCACCAATTAAGTGTTCCAAAAGCGCCTTAAATATCATTTCTCCATTGGAGCTGTTTGTCATGATAATGATCGATGTCCCTTCGTCTTCGAAATTGATATTATAATGCTGCCAACCTTCATCATGTCCTTCTTTAAAAAAAGCCTTGCCGTACCTGCTCTCTAAAAGCCCCCATCCAAGCCCATAGGATAAGTTGATCGATTTATTCTCAGTAGTGATTTCCTCTGAAATAGTAGGGAATTGATATTTTGAGTTGATTGCTATTTGAGGTGTTAACATTTCATTTTTGTACTGATCATTTAATCCTTTGTCCTGCATGAGGAAAAGAATAAAGCGGGCATAATCTGCAATTGTTGTTTCCAGGGATCCGGCAGCTCCGGCTTTGTTTCTTTTCTTCTTTTTCAATGAGCGCTCATTTTCGTCGTGTCCCACAGCATAATCATTTTCAAAATGCGATTTCCAGACATAACTGCTTCGTGTCATACCTATCGGGTTAAATACTTTTTCCTTCGTTAAATCTTCAAGATCGCTGCCGGTAATTTCCTCGATTACCATTTGAAGCAATGCTATGCCTTCACCTGAATAAGCATACTTGCTCCCTGGGGTAAAGTATATTGCTAATTTACCATCAGCTTCAAAATCACCTGTATTTGCATTTAAAAATCTCCAGTTGGGAAAACCCGTCGTATGGCTAAGACACATGCGCGCTGTGATGTGTTGCCAGCGCTGATATTCTGATAAATCTTTGTACTTATCGTATTTCGGAAGTGGTTGATCCAGATACTGATAAAGCGGTTTGTCGAGGTCTAAAATACCTTCCTGCACCAATAATAGCGAGAAATAGGCAAAGACAGCTTTGCTAAATGATGCGCCATAGAATACTGTGGTCGTATCCAACAGCGCTCGATTTTCATTGTTTTTGAACCCGTAAGCTTTCTGATGCACAATTTTGTCATCATTGATTATCGCTAAAGCCAACCCTGTTACATGGGCTGTATCCATGAGATGGAGCACGGTACTGTCAACCTGTGCAATGGAAATTTCAGCGCCATCGAGCTTTTTCACCCGCTGTCCATAGGAAGTCATACAGGTGATAAGCAAACATGATACTATAGTCCATTTCGTCATTTTAGTTTTTAACGGGTTCTTGTTGATATCAATCAACCCTTTTTAAGTCTAAATCCTGATAATCAAAGCTGAAGTCCATCTCGGGAGAAATGCCTTTCAATTGAATGCGCTGCGCTTTGCCCTGCGCATCTACCGTAAAAGTAGCGAAGGCATCTGCATTCATATCCTGGTACTCCCATTTTATGGCAAAGGTGTCGGGGCTGTACAAGAGCATTGGGCCATTCAGTTTGGGTGAGCGATGGGCCTTCATCCAGAGCTGTTCGTCCTGCATAAAAACATCTACTTTTCCGAACCAATTGTCTTCATAGATGCCTATATAATTTTGCGATGTCAGTGGCTCATTTTTCATAGATGCTACCGTTTTCCAGGTTGCTGTTGTGATGCTGTCCGTTTTATTGCTTTCACCTTGAACGACTTCGAAGAGTTTATCTATCCACTGATTATCATCCAGTCCCAAATAGCTGTCGAGAATGGTCAGGGCTATTTGCTCAACCGGACTAAAGCCACTTTCGCTGGCGGTATTGGAAAGTACGACGATACCCAGATTGATGTCAGGTACCAGAAATAGTTGTGACGCCATTCCTGGTAAAAGTCCACCGTGGTAGGCCAGCATATTGCCTCGTACATCACATAGTTCCCAGCCCAGT
>JBGSXH010000140.1:0-8163 GCA_041751515.1 Cyclobacteriaceae bacterium
TTATTCACAGTTTAATAAGTATAATAAATTATTTAATAAATAAACTATAAAGACTATTAGACGCTAAAGCATGTGGATAAACCTTCGTAAGTATTTCAGCCTCTTCTTCTTTTGCTCTTTCTTGACATTGCTTTTTCCGCAAACATTTTCTTTTGCTCAAAATGCAGCCATGCAAGAGGCTGAATTGGCCAGCCAGTATTTTCAGCAAGGAGATATAGAAAAGGCAGAAAACCTTTACAAAGAGCTGGCGCAAAATCCAAAAAACATACCGGTTATTCACAACAACTATTTTGAGCTACTCCTGAATAAGTCAGATTTTGCCACAGCTGAGACATACATTGACCGGGCAATAGCGCAATACCCTCAGAACGTCTTATACAGCGTCGATAAAGCCCTGATATATAATCGGCAACAGTTAGAGAACCAAAAAGACAAAGTCTTACAGGGCCTCTTAAAAGCTCTTTCGGATGACCACCAGCGCTTACGCATGAGCGCTCAGCATCTAAGCAGAAAAAATATGTACGAAGAGGCAATTCCTTTTTATCATCAGGCCAGAAAATCTAGCGGAAATGAAAGTCAGTACGCACTTGAGATGGCGACATTGTTCAGGATGCTCAATGAAAAAGATAAGATGATAGAGGAGTATTTGATTTTTGTTAATGAGAATCCCGCTAACATAAGTTATGTAAAAAATATCCTGCAGAATTTTCTTACGGAAGAAGAAGACCTTAAAGCATTGGAAATGTTAATGTATGAAAAAGTCCAGAAGTCACCTGAGAATGCTGTCTATAGCGACATGCTTATTTGGATAAATCTACAGCAGCATAATTTTTATGGTGCTTTTATACAAGCCAGAGCATTTGACAAGCGCAACCAGACCCAAGGAAATAAGACCATGGAAATTGGGATGATCGCCTTGGAAAACAATGCTTATGATGATGCATTGCAGATATTTGACTATCTGGTGAAGCAATTCCCTTCTACAACCAATGGGCTTTTAGCAAAAAGGTATAGAATAAAGAGCCGGGAAGAACTGGTAAAAAACACTTTTCCAGTTGAAAAAATCGATATCGAAGAGTTGATAACAGACTATCAGGAATTAATAGCTGAGACTGGTTATAACAACACCACGTTGGAAGCTTTGCGTAGTAAAGCCCTACTGCATGCATTTTATCTGGACGAGTTGGATACGGCGATGAGCAATTTGCAAATGGTAGTGGAAGCGAGCAGGGGAGACACTCGGTTAAGGGACAGAGCCAAACTGGATCTTGGCGATTTGTTTATATTGAAGCAGGAACCATGGGAGTCTACCTTGCTGTATAGTCAGGTAGAAAAGAGTCAAAAGAATGAGCTGCTGGGTTATGAAGCCAAATTTAAAAACGCAAAACTGAGTTTTTATAAAGGAGATTTTGAGCTGGCAAAAGAGCATTTGGACGTGCTTAAACTGGCTACAACCCGCGAAATTGCTAATGATGCACTCGATCTGAGTTTATTAATTCAGGATAACATTTTCATGGACAGTACCCGTGCTGCATTGAAAACATATGCTGCTGCAGACCTATTACTATTCCGTCAAAAGCACGATGATGCATTGCATCTGCTGGATTCAATTGTGGTTACATTTGAACATCATAATATCATTGACGAAGCACTCTTTAAAAGTGCAGAGATACAAATTAGGAAAGGTAACTTTGAAGAAGCGGTCGATAATCTGGTGACCATAATCGAAAAATTCCCTAAGGATGTATTGGCAGACAATGCACATTATTTAATTGCAGAAATTTACGAATTGCACCTGAAAGATCAGGAAAAAGCTATGGAATACTATCAGGCTTTGTTAACCACCCACCCCGGTTCCGTATTTGTGGCTGATGCACGCAAACGCTTTCGCAACCTTCGCGGAGATATGCTTAATTAAATAGGCATACTACCAAAAGAGGGAAATTTTTTGCAAAATTAGTATGCATGCATAACAATTTTCTTTATATTTGATTAATCCTTATAAACACCAAACATTTTGTTAAATGCGGTGAAACCCATTGAATATAGGGGATTATTAAAATTTGATAGGATGAAAAGAGAAGAAACCGTTGACTACACTATCAAAGCCACCTGGCATGCTATTGCCAGAATGTATAATCAGCAAGCATCCAAACACGATATTACCTCGTCGATAGGCTTTGTGCTTTTGAATATAGACAGTACGGAAGGAACAGCAGCTACGAAAATAGCACCCCTCATGGGCTTGGAATCCCGAAGCCTTACGAGAATGCTTAAAAGTATGGAGGAAAAAGGGCTCATTTACAAAGAGCCAGACCTGAATGACAAGCGCTCAGTGAAAATCTTTCTGACCGATAAAGGCAAAGAAAAGAAACAGGTATCGCGTATCACCGTAAAAACATTCAACAACGTTGTCAGAGAGGATATTTCAGATGAGAAATTGAAGATTTTTTTTGAAGTACTTTCCGGCATCAATAATATCATTGATCACAAGAACATTTATCAAACAGAAAAATAGCCACTTTATGAAAAGAACCATCAACAAAGTAGCAATACTGGGTTCTGGAATCATGGGTTCCAGAATTGCCAGTCACTTTGCCAATATTGGTGTAAAAGTATTGCTGCTGGATATAGTACCTAAAGAACCTAATGAAAAGGAAAAGGCAAAAGGCCTCACCCTGGAGGACAAAGCAGTCCGCAATCGCATTGTAAACGAAGCATTTCAGTCAGCCATTTCATCAAACCCTGCAGCATTATATCACAAAGATTTTCAGAAAAGAGTAAGCCTTGGCAATTTCGAGGATGATATGAAATCCATTGCCGACTGCGACTGGATCATGGAAGTAGTTGTTGAAAACCTTGAAATCAAACACAAGGTTTTTGAGCAAGTAGAAAAACACCGTAAGCCTGGTACCATTGTCTCTTCCAACACTTCAGGCATTCCTATTCATTTAATGTTAAAAGGTAGAAGTGAAGATTTTCAGAAAAACTTCTGCGGTACCCACTTTTTCAATCCCCCTAGGTACCTCCGCCTGCTGGAAATAATTCCAACTGAAAAGACAGATCCGTCGCTGACGGAATTTCTTATGCATTACGGCGATTTAAGACTGGGAAAAACGACGGTGCTTTGCAAAGATACACCAGCATTTATTGCTAACCGTGTAGGTATTTATGCCATCATGAAAGTCGTGGATACCATGAATAAGCTGGAGTTAAATGTAGATGAGGTCGATAAACTAACAGGACCAGTGATTGGAAGACCCAAATCTGCTACGTTCCGAACTTCTGACGTCGTAGGATTAGATACGCTAATAAAAGTGGCAGATAATCTATACGATACACTAGAGCAGGACGAAGCGCGTGAAACATTCAAACTTCCTTCTGTGATTAGAAAATTAGAGGAGAAAAAATGGTTGGGAGATAAAACAGGACAGGGTTTCTACAAAAAGACCAAAGATGACAAAGGTAAAACAGAAATTCTGACTTTAGACCTCGATTCACTCGAATATAAACCTAAGTCTAGACCAAAATTCGCAACGCTGGAGCAAACCAAGCCCATCGACAGCTTAAAAGAGCGCTTACCGGTACTTTTTGCAGGAAAGGACAAAGCAGGTGAATTTTACCGCGATTCTTTCTATGGGCTTTTTCAATACGTTTCTAATCGTATACCTGAAATTGCAGACGAACTATACAAAATTGATGATGGACTTAAAGCTGGCTTTGGCTGGGAATTGGGTCCTTTTGAAATCTGGGATGCTGTCAATCTTCCGAAAACGGTTGAAAAGATGGAAGCAGCTGGTTATAAGCCTGCAGCCTGGGTTTACGATATGGTAAAAGCAGGTAATACTTCCTTTTACAAGACTGAAAAAGGTGCCAAGCAATACTATGATATCCCTACCAAGAGCTTCAAAGAAGTGCCAGGTACGCAAAACCTAATCTTGTTAGATACACTACGTAGCACCCACAAGGTTTGGGGAAATTCAGGCACAACAATTTACGATCTTGGAGATGGTATTTTGAACCTGGAGTTTCACACAAAAATGAATACCATTGGTGGGGAGGTTGTTGAAGGTATAAATAAAGCAATTGACCTGGCCGAGCAGAAAGATGAATACCGTGGACTAGTCATCGCCAACGAAGGCGGTAACTTTTCAGCAGGTGCCAATCTAGGTATGGTATTCATGTACGCTATCGAACAGGAGTATGATGAAATCGACTTTATGATTCAGCAGTTTCAGCGCACCATGATGCGTGCAAGGTATTCATCAATACCAGTTGTCGTTGCCCCGCATGCAATGGCCTTAGGCGGCGGCTGTGAGCTTACTATGCATGCCGATAAAGTGCAGGCAGCTGCCGAAACTTATATTGGCTTGGTTGAGGTTGGCGTAGGCTTAATCCCAGGCGGTGGCGGCACGAAGGAATTTGTACTTCGCGTGTCAGATTCACTGGAAAAAGGAGATGTGGAATTGAACGCTTTGCAAAATGCATTCACGAATATCGCCATGGCAAAAGTAGCGACTTCTGCACAGGAAGCGCGTGAAATGAATATTCTCCAGACTAAAGATGCCATTTCCATTAACCAAAATCGCAGAATTGCTGATGCTAAAGCAGCAGCAATAGCTTTGGCTGAAGCTGGTTATAGTATGCCGGCACAAAGAAAGAATATCAAGGTACAGGGTAAAACTGGTATTGCGTTGTTTCATGCTGGTGTTTATGGAATGCGTCAGGGTAATTACATTTCTGACCACGATCAGAAGATCGCGCATAAGCTTGCTTATGTGATGTGTGGCGGAGACTTGAGTGCTCCTCAGGAGGTATCGGAACAATACCTTCTGGATCTTGAGCGAGAGGCTTTCTTATCACTTACAGGTGAGAAGAAAACCCTGGAAAGAATCCAAAGCATACTAACCACAGGAAAACCACTTAGAAATTAAAATCAGAAGAACATGAATGCATATATAGTAGCAGGATACCGTTCTGCAGTTGGCAAAGCCAACAAGGGAGGATTCAGATTTTATCGGCCGGATGACCTGGCCGCAGATGTCATCAAGCATTTGGTAGGCTCTATTGATGGCTTTGACGCCAGTCGCGTTGACGATCTCATTGTAGGAAATGCAGTACCAGAGGCCGAACAAGGCATGCAAATGGGTAGGTTAATATCATTATTATCCCTACCTATAAATGTGCCAGGCATGATTGTAAATCGCTATTGCGGCTCTGGTCTTGAAACTATTGCCATTGCCTCAGCAAAAATTCATGCCGGTCTTGCCGACTGCATTATCGCCGGTGGCACCGAGTCTATGTCTTTGGTACCGGTAATGGGTTGGAAAACAGCTTTAAATTATAAAATAGCTACCGAAACGCCGGAATATTATACCAGCATGGGCCATACGGCCGAAAACGTAGGTAAAAAATACAATGTTAGTCGCGATGACCAGGATGAGTTTGCTTTCAATTCTCACCAGAAAGCCATCAATGCCATCAAGGAAGGTAAATTTAAAGATCAGATCGTCCCTGTCAATGTCAAGGAAACTTTTCTGGACGCCAACGGGAAAAAGCAAAGTCGTGAATTTGTAGTCGATACGGACGAAGGGCCAAGGGCTGACACTTCAAAAGAAGTATTGGCTTCCCTTCGCCCCGCCTTTACCAACAAAGGGAATGTAACCGCCGGAAACTCTTCTCAGACTTCTGATGGAGCTGCTTTTGTGATGGTGATGTCGGAAAAAATGGTGAATGAATACAACCTGAAACCTATTGCCAGAATGGTAAGCTATCAGGCTGCAGGTGTAGATCCTAAGTACATGGGAATAGGCCCGGTAGAGGCCATTCCTTTAGCGCTTAAAAGAGCTGGACTGAAATTGAATGATATTGAGCAAATTGAACTCAATGAAGCCTTTGCAGCACAGTCGCTCGCAGTTATTCGTGAATTAGATATGGATATTGAACGGATTAATCCGAACGGTGGCGCCATTGCGCTTGGGCATCCACTAGGTTGTTCTGGTGCTAAACTATCAGTGCAGTTATTCAATGAAATGCGCCTGAGAAAACAAAAATATGGAATGGTCACCGCCTGCGTTGGTGGCGGCCAGGGTGTTGCCGGTATTTATGAATTTTTAAATTAAGATCTTTCAATTTTATATATTATGGAAGCCGTAGAAAAAAAAGAAATGATTAAAGGTGGTGAGTTTCTTATTAAAGAAACCGAAGCCAGCAGAGTGTTTATTCCTGAAGAGTGGAATGAAGAACAGAAAATGATCGCCCAGACTTGTAATGACTTCCTCGAGCAGGAAATTTTCCCAAATCTGGAGGAGATCGACTCGCAAAAGAATCCTGAGCTTATGCCTTCGCTGATGGACAAGGCAGGCGAGCTAGGCTTATTGGGTACATCAGTACCGGAAAGTTATGGTGGCTTCGGAATGGATTTCAATACATCTATGCTGGTAGCTGAAGTGACTGGTGGGGGACATTCCTTCGCCGTAGCATTGTCTGCACATACAGGTATTGGTACCCTACCAATTCTCTATTATGGCTCTGCGGAACAAAAGGATAAGTACCTTCCCAAATTGGCAACAGGGGAATGGAAAGCTGCCTACTGTCTTACCGAACCCGACAGTGGTTCCGATGCAAATGCTGCGAAGACCAAAGCAATCTTAACAGAAGATGGCAAACACTATGTCATCAACGGTCAGAAGATGTGGATAACGAACGGCGGTTTTGCAGACGTATTCATTGTATTCGCTAAGATTGATGATGACAAAAACCTTTCTGCATTTATTGTAGAGCGTGAGTTTGGTGGCATCACCATGAATGAAGAAGAGAAGAAGATGGGGATTAAAGGCTCATCTACCCGACAAATATTCTTCAATGATTGCAAAGTACCGGTAGAGAATTTGTTATCTGATCGCCAAAACGGCTTTAAAATCGCTGTGAATATCCTGAATATTGGTAGAATAAAGCTGGGAGCGGCAGCTATAGGAGCAAGTAAACGCATTACTTCCACTGCTGTGAATTATGCCAATGAGCGAAAGCAATTTGGTACATCCATCTCAAATTTTGGTGCTATCAAGCATAAGATTGCTGAAATGGTCACTAAAACTTTCGTGGCAGAGTCCGCTGCATACCGTGCAGGTCAGAATATTGACGATGCTTACGAAGCCATGGTAGCCGATGGTATGGACGAAGCAGCAGCCAAGCTAAAATCAGTGGAACTATTCGCCATAGAATGTGCTATTCTTAAAGTACATAATTCTGAAGTACTGGATTATGTAGCTGATGAAGGTGTACAGATTTATGGTGGTATGGGTTTTTCTGCAGATGCACCGATGGACCGTGCTTATCGTGATAGCCGTATCAATAGAATATTTGAAGGAACGAATGAAATCAACCGCATGCTTACCATAGACATGCTGCTGAAACGTGCTATGAAGGGCGAACTTGATTTAATGGGACCTGCTATGGCTGTTTCAAAAGAACTGACAAGTATACCGGATTTTGGTAGTCAGGAAAGCACTGTCTTGTTTGCCAAGGAGAAAAAAGTATTGCAGCAGTTGAAAAAAGCCGGACTAATGGTAGCAGGGGCTGCTGTTCAAAAGCTAATGGATAAGATCAAAGATGAGCAGGAAATTCTGATGAATCTTGCAGATATGCTTATTGAGGTCTATACTGCGGAATCGGCACTTTTAAGAACTGAGAAACTCATTGGCATCAGAGGAGAAGCAGCTTGCGAAATTCAGATCGCCATGGTTCAAAATTATATGCATCATGCTGTCACTGTCGCGAACAACGCTGGCAAAGAGGCGATCATGAGCTTTGCCGAAGGCGATGAATTGCGCATGATGTTAATGGGATTGAAACGATTTACCAAAATTGATCCGACTAATATCAAAGAAAGCAGAAGAAAAATAGCGGATTTCGTGATTGAGAAGAACAGTTATCCATTCTAATCATATCTTTATTCGTAACAACAAAAAAGGCGATAATCATATATCGCCTTTTTTATTGTTTACCCGCAGTTCATTATTTTATTGTTGGCAATAGTACACGATCCAGACCATGAATAATGCCATTGGCACTTTCCATATCAGGTGTCACGACAATCGATTCATTAATGACTAGATTTCCACCCTCTTCTTTGACTATCAGCTCTTTACCAGCAAGTGTAGT